>JBKJQC010000054.1:0-3766 GCA_046593995.1 Polyangiales bacterium | reverse complement strand
GGGGAGACGAGGAGGCGAGAGGGAGCTCGAGAGGGTCTGCCGATCGCCGCCGCAACGATGCGGGTGCAATGGCGAGGGGGGCGCTGACGCATCCGCGCGGCAGCACTGCTGGATCTCCCCGTCTCCCCGTCTCCCTGTTCGACGGTCAGTGGTGCGGTGGTCAGCGGCCGTCATCTTCCGCCTCGCTCGCTTCCGCGTCGTCGCGCGGGTGCGCCACGTTGACGCTGCCTTCGGCGATGCTCGGCTTGCCGGTGAGCGGCGCGAGCACGACGGAGAACACGTCCTTCTCCTCCTCGCTCCCCTTGATCATCAGCTGCACGCTCGCGCGCTCGGCCATCGACGCGAAGAAGTAGACGTACGCGCGACCGAGCGTTCGCGGCTTCGGCTCGTGCGCGGAGTCGACCGCCTTCACGATGATGCCGTTCGGGAGCGCCTGCGCTTGACCCGCCGCGCCCGCGACCGGCGCGAACCCCGCCTTGGGCGCCTGCGGTCCGTTCTGCGTGAGGCGCTTCGCCTCTTCCTGCGCGACCTTCTCGGCCTCGGTCGCCGGATCGGCGCCGCCGGTCGCGAGGTCCTTCGAGTCGAGCAACATCTTCTCGCGCGACTCCTCGAGCCAGATGGTGCTCTGCTCGATGTCGACGACGAGCCGCAAATCGTGCCCCGTCGACGACGCACGCTGGAACCCGACGCGCATCGCCGAAGCGACCTTCGACGACGCCGACTTCAACCGCGATCGCTGGATCTGCCCACCGGCGAACGCCATCCCGGTGACCAGCGAGATCGCGATCACCATGACGATGAGCACCTCGATCAGCGTCAGCCCCCGCTCCCCTTCGCGTCCGCAACTCGGGCGTGTCGCCGGACGATGAGCGAGATGATTGAACACGGAGGCACGGAGGCACGGAGGGACTCGAATCTGTCCCAGGCGGTCATCGGGGCATGCATCGAGGTCCATCGTCATCTGGGACCTGGGCTTCTCGAGTCGGTGTACGAGGTCGCGCTCTCTCACGAGCTGACGCTCCGCGGGATTGCGCATCACCGCCAGTTCGTCGTGCCCGTCTCTTACGAAGGCGTCGAGCTCGAGTGCGGGTACCGGATCGACGTCATCGTCGAGAATCAGTTGATCCTCGAGCTGAAAGCCGTCGAGCAGGTGCTGCCGGTCCACGAGGCACAGATCCTCACGTACATGAAGCTCACGGGCATCGGTGTAGGGCTGCTCGTGAATTTCAAGGTCGGCGCGCTTCGCCGCGGAGTGAAGCGCTTCGTCTCGACATGAAAACCCTCCGTGCCTCCGTGCCTCCGTGTTCAATCCGGCACGCCGCGACGCCCGGGGGGAGCGGGTGAGCGTGGGGAGGCCGGAAGACGTCATCGAGATGGTTACTTCGTGGGCTTCGCGCCGGCCCAGATGTCGTCTTCGCTGCCCTCTTTGCCGTCGGGGCCCATGCTCGTGACGCCGTAGTCTTCGCCGGTGCAGACGATCTTGTAGGGCTTGCCCCAGGGATCGTTGGTGTTCTGGTCGGCCTTGAGCGCGCGATCGTTCTTCAGGACCTCGATCGTCGGGCACTCGTTGCCGCCGCTGAGGCGGTTGATCTTCCAGGCCTCGATGACGGAGACGAGCGTCTTCGCATCGGTCTTCGCCGTGTCCTTCTGCGCCTGCTGGTACTTCGGGATCGCGAAGATCGCGACGCCGCCTGCGATGAGGCTGAGAATCGCGACGACGATGAGGACTTCGACGAGCGTGACGCCGCGCGCGCGGGTGCGCGAGGAGATCTTCGTGCGGAGACGGGCAGTTCGGAGTGCGTTGATCATGGGCCGGGTCCTTCCAAAACCACTCTTCGACGTCGAGATGGCAGTCATTCGATGCGGTCCAGACCGTACGGCTCACCGTCCGGACCGTCCGAGAGGAGATCGTAGACGCGCGCGGGATCGCGCGCGGGGCACTGGAAGCGGAGCGGGTGCTTCCAGGCGTCCGTGGGGACGCTCGCGAGGTACGCCGGCCGGTCACCCGGTGCGGTGAGCTCGACCAGGTCTTTCGGGCATCTGCCCGCGTGATCCATGCGGTACGCGTCGATGGCGCCGGCCGTGTGGACGAGCATCGTGCGCGTGATGCGGACGGACTTCGCGCGCTGATCGCGACCGTGGATCCAGTACATCAACGCGACCGCGGCGAACGCGAGCACCCACGCCGAGACTCGTCGACGCGGCAACGCGAGAGCGCCACTCAACCCGCGGCGCTCCCACGGGAAGTAGACGGTGCGCTCGCGGCGCTTGCGACGGGAGAAGAGGGGCATGGAGAGGTCTAGGGTCTAGGGTCTAGGGTCTAGGGTCCGAGACGAGAGCTCGAGCGGCGAGAGGAGAGGCGAGAGGCGTGAGGAGAGGGAAGAGGTGAGAGGTGAGAGGCGAGAGGCGAGAGGCGAGAGGCGAGAGGCGAGAGGTCTGGCTCTTGGATTGCGGTTCCGTGCGGTCGATCCGCGCAGCGACCCTAGACCCTAGACCCTAGACCCTAGACCTCTTGAAGACCTCTCATTGGTTGAAGTCGTTCATCTGGATGAGCGGCATGAGGATGGCGAACGCGATGAAGCCTACCGCGCCGCCCATGATCACGATCATGAGCGGCTCGAGGATCGACGTCAGCGCCGTGATGCGGACCTCGACGGTCGACTCGTAGCTGTTGCTGATCGACTCGAGCATCTGCTCGAGCTGTCCGGACTTCTCTCCGACCGCGATCATGTGCGTCACGATGGGGGGGAAACGCTTGGAGCGCTTGAGTGTTTCCGCGATCGACTCACCTTCGCGAATTGCGCCGGCGGCCTCTTCCACGACGCGCTCGAGCGCTGCGTTGCCGATGACGGCCTTGACGATCTCGAACGCGCGGAGCAGCTGCACACCGCTCGCGAGCAGCGTCGCGCGCGTCTTCGCGAAGCGCGCGACGGCGATCATCTGGAGGAGCGACCCGAAGATCGGAGCGCGCAAGAGCGCTGCGTCGCGGGCGTGACGACCGGTCTCGGTCTTGAGCCTCGCGAGGAACGAGCCGATCGCCGCGCCGATCAGGATGCCGGGGACGAGCGCGAGGACGAGCCGCGTGGCCGACTCGCGGGCGACGAGCTCGAGGACGAAGCCGGCCGAGCCGAGGATGAGGAGCAGCACCGAGCCGCCGTTCCCCTCCTTCTTCGCGATCGGCGTCTTCGGACGGAGCGACGTCTTCGGCGTCTGGATCAGCTGGAAGGCGCCCGCGCCGATCAGCGCGCCGAAGATCAGGCCGTGCGAGATCGGTGAGGCGAACGAGTTCGAGATGAAGATGAGGAGCGACGTGTACCAGGGGAGCGCGCGATCGAGCGACGCGAAGATGGCGGTCACCTTGGGGACGACGCCGAGCATCAGGACGGTGATGAGGACCGATCCGATGATGCTCATCAGGATCGGGTAGGCCATCGCCGCGCTGACCTTGCCGCGGAGGCGCGACTGCGCGTCCATGAAGTCGGCGAGTCGCTCGAGGACCGACTCGAGCATGCCGGACGCTTCGCCGGCGGCGACCATGTTGATGTAGAGCGAGGGGAAGATCTTGGGGTGCTCCTGGAGCGCCGTCGCGAACGCGGTACCTTCGTTGAGCTGGTTGCGCACGCTGGCGAGCACGCGCTTCAGCTCGTCGTTCTCGACCTGCTCGGTGAGCGCGCCGATGGCGTCGGTGAGCGGGATGCCCGCGCGCACCAGCGTCGCGAGCTGCTTCGTCATCATCGCGACGTCGCTCACCGAAGGACGCCGGAAC
>JBKJQC010000382.1:0-4365 GCA_046593995.1 Polyangiales bacterium | reverse complement strand
CCGGTGGGATGCCGACGCTCGCAGCGATCGACGGAAAGCCGCGGCTCGCGCTCTCCGAGCGGGTGAACTGGTCGCGCGCGCTCCCGAAGATGCTCCTCGGCCTCGAGCCGCTCGGGGGCGATCCCGGCGAGGCGACGTTCATCGACCCGTCCGGCCTGCACATCGGCCCGAAGGGGCTCGTCGCATGCACCGCGAAGACGCGCACCGGCATGCGCGCCGACGTCGATCATGCGAAGGGGGACCGCAGCCTCGAGATCCAGATCGAAGGGGAGAAGGGCTGGGTGAAGGGCAACGACAAGCTCCTCGCACCGAGCACGCTCGCGGGCCGAGCCCACGTGATCCGAACGGCCGACGACGGCTCGAGCTGCATCGACGAGGTCTTGGGGACGGTGAAGGGGAGCGATCTCACCGCGCTGATCTCGCCGCACGATCTCGCGCACGGCTGGCTCGTCCGTCGTGACAAGGACGCGAAGGATCCGGTCGTGGAGGCGCGTCAGCTCGTCTGCACCGAGAAGAAGTAGTCAGCGCAAGGGATCGCAGTGCCCGCCGCGCTGACGCGCGGCGATACATTTGCCCTCCCCCGCCCCCTCCCGAAGCCGGGAGGGGCTCCTTCCGACGCACGTCTCTTGCGACGCGCTGGGCTCGGGTCGTGAGCTCGCGTCCGCGCGTGCATCCGTTTGTGAGCGACGGCTGATTGAAGAATAGCGTGATTATGCAGTGATGATCGGTCGCGTGCGCAGGCAGTCCTCATGTTCTACTTCGCGTTCGGTGCGGAGGCGTCGCTGATCAGGACGATCTCCTCGACGAGATCAGCAGATCAGCCCGCTGCTCGAAGACGACGAGATGCTGCGGCTGGTGACGAACGCCCTCGCTCGCCGGGCCGCGGGCTCACGTGTCGACGGGGCGGTACAGCACCGCGCCGGACCGGGTCCTGCGCTGCATCGTGCTGCAGCGCAGGACCCGGTCCGGCGCTGCATCGTGCTGCAGCGGATCAAGGGCTGGTCGCTGCGGGAGCTCGAACTCCGAGGCTTGCGGAAGGGAGTGCCTCTCATCGAACCCCTGTGTCACCAGGGGAGTTGGCGGGGCGGACGGGACTTGGCCCCACGGCCTCCGGCGTGACAGGCCGGGAACAGGGGCCGAAAACCCCGAAGAAACGCCACTTCGGACCCCCGATTGTGAAAGGGGTGTGCAAGAAGCCGCTTATCCCGACGATTCGGCGTCGGTCGATCCCTACCCGCTTCGAGCGCGTGGTCGACGTCGCGGAGGAGTGAGCGCCGGGCGTGACTCGACCAGAAGGGTCTACCGACGCCGAAGCATCGCTCGGACCCGCTGGTTGACGTTCACGGTGTTCACGCCCGTCACTCCGTCGTGCGAACTCCGACCAGCAGGGTTGCCTGAAACAGGTTGAACCCCAGCTCGGCGTAGCTGGGGTTCACGTCTCCATCGCCGAGGTAGCGGGTCGCAGTCAGCGCGGGTGCGAAGTAGAAGTCGAAACCACGGGGCCTCTCGAAGGACACTTTGTACATGAGGTCCACAGCGATCCCCTGGTACGACTGTCGTTGGGGCCTTACCTCGCCGCTGGAGGCGTCTACCACAAACGCGCCGCCGACACCCAGACGCGGCCCGTGAGAGACATCACCGGCACCACGCGCCACGTACTCCACGAAGAGGAAAACCTGCGCAAGGTGAACTCTCGGTGTGAACGGCAGACGCGTGGGGCTAGCGGTGAGCCATGCAAACTGATACCTGCCCGCGAGGCCGATACGCCACGGCGACGTCGAATCGAAGACCCGCAAGGCAGCAGCGACCTCGGCCGAGACCGCCTGCCCCGACGCATACTGACGGTCGCTCATATGACTGGCGCCAGGCTCTAGCAGATAGCTTAGACCGACCGCGGCGCTATACGCGACGATCGGGGTCTCGGGCAACGCATCGATCCCCATCGTCACACCTCTCCGTCGAAGAGTGCCTCGATCTCACGTAGCCGCTGCTCGAGAGTTGCCTGGTCCCACACGCGCGGGAGGGTACCGCGGACGCGGCGCGGCTGCGACACGAGCCGCTGACGCGCAAGGGTGATCCCCGACGCCATCCGCCGAGGGGTTACGGCACACCTGCAACCTGCAACGACTTCGGCGGGGTCCATCGAGGGCTATCACTTCGAGGCCACCGACGGGCTCGAGGCGGAACTCACTGAACACCACGGGCGCCGCGTTGGTGTCGTCGGTCACGGCCGCTACAACAACGACGGGCGGCCGACCGTTCGACGCCGTGACCCGAAAGACGATGAGCGCGCTTGTGGCGCAGGCCGTGGCGATGACGGGGCTAAGAGGGATGTAGGCCGTCAACGAGTGGTCAGGTCGTGCTCGACGAGCCCGCGCGCGTGATCGCGCTCATCCGTGAAGATCTCACCGAGCTCGAATCGCGTCGGACGAGTCGTGAAGAGGGGCGGCGCACCACCGTCGCCGCGCGTGCGCAATCCGAGCCACGCGGGCCACGATGATGTGCGTCGGAAGGAGCCCCTCCAGGCTTCGGGAGGGGGCGGGGGAGGGTAATTTCCCGCCGCGCCTCAGCGCGGGCGTTGGTCAGAAGCTCGCCGAGAGCCCGAGGCCGAGCGGTGTCGGCCCGGGGGAGAGCGCGATGGAGCTCTTCTCGGGGTGGTCGTCGTGCGTGCTCCAGAGGACGATTGCCGCGCCGACGCCGACGACGCCGATGCCGACGAACACGGCGCCGGCCGTCCCGTAGGTGCGGCCGCGATCCTCGGTCGGCTGCAGCGTCCGCGGACAGCGATCGCGGTTCGGCCCGCACGCGGCGTCCATCTCGGCGATCGTGGAGCAGCACAGCGCGAAGAGGATGCCGCCGGTCGCGAGCGCGACGGCCCCTGCGCCCCCGACGACCCACGGCCAGGGTGAGCTGCTCTCGACCCTCGGGGGCATCGCAGGTTTCGGCGGCGGCGTCTCCGCGACGGGCAACGGTTTCGGGGCGTCCCCCTCCGGCAGCGGCACCTCGATCTCGAGCGGCGGATCCTTCTCCTTCACGGAGACCTTCTTCTCGAAGGTCTTGCGCCCCTCGGCCGTGACCACGATCACGTGCGTGCCGGGATCGAGCCGGACGATCTTCGTGACGAGCGGCGAGAAGGGCACACCGCCGTCGACCGTCGCCTTCGCGGCCACCACGTCGTCGGGGAGCCGCAGGACCAACGTCGGGATCCGCGCGTCGAGCTCCGCGATGCGCGCCTTGGCCTTCGCTGCGACCGGCGCTCCGTAGGGGGCCTCGTCGGTCTCGGCTCGCTCCACCGCGCGCACGTACTCCTCGCGCGCGGCGACGAGATCGCCAGTGTTCTGCATGCAGAACGCGACGTGGTAGCGGACCTCCGACATCGGCTTCTTCTTGCGGAGCGCGAGGAACACGTCGAGCGCCTCCGCATAGGAGCCCTGCTTCTCGAGCGCGATGCCCTTCGCCATCGCGTCGTCCCACGCTTTCTGCGCGGAGTCGTCCTGCGGCGCGCCGTACGCCACGGGCGCCTGCGCGAGGACGAGCGAGCAGGCGAGGACGACGACCACGTGCTTCATGGCGCGCATGCTTTTCCGCGCACGACCAGCGCGGGATCCGTCGTGGACTCTTCGATCCAAGCGGCCGTCGGCTTCGTGCTCCGATGCCACCAGCTCATGGTCGTCGGTGCTTTGGGGAACGCCAGAGCGCCGCCGCCGTGGACCTGGAACGCGTACGCGCTCGAGTCGGTGGAGAGGCCGATGGAGAGCTTCGATCCGACCGTTCGGCTCGCGAGCTCGGTCGAGAGCGCGATCGCCTGCCAGCCTGCGGTGGTCGCCGGGACCGCCGCGTCGACGCTGCCGGTCGCGAGCTCCACGAGGCCCGTCGCCGGCGTACCCGCGTACACGGTCAGCTTCAGCGTGCCGATCGTCTTCGACGCGGCCGGCACGACGCAGTCGAACCCGCCGGCCGCGGCGGCGGTGCACGACGAGCACGCTGGATCGGGGTGCGGCTGTGCGTCCACGTGCTTGCACACGTAGGGGAGCTTCCGCAGCGCGAGGCTGGCATCGGCATAGGCGAGCGTGCGCGCGACGTCGTAGCTGACGACGATCTCGGTCGTGCGGTCGACGACGAACAAGGGCTCGTCGCGCGACTCGAAGGTCACGTCCTGGAAGATGGTGCGATCGTCCGTCTTCGCGCAGACGGTCGTCCCCGCCGCGGTGCACGTGTACGTCGAGGTGCCGCAGGTGCCGCAGCCGGCTCCGGGCGCGGGAGTCGTCGTCTTGCACGCGACGCGCGCGCCGTCGCAGATCCATTGGCCGCACGGCTCGCAGCGACCGCCGAGGACACCCTGATCGTTGCAGCCGCCGCACCCAT
>JBKJQC010001244.1:0-14939 GCA_046593995.1 Polyangiales bacterium | reverse complement strand
AGGCCATGGTCGGCAACGGGACCGACCAGGTCATCGACTACCTCCGCTACGTGCCGGGAGGCGGCGTCTACGTGCTGTCGCCGCCGCGCGCGGACGGCAGGGTCGAGAGCCTCACCGCGGCGCACCCTGCGGCGGACGTGAACGGCCTCGACGTGTCCTTCGACGGCAAGCGCGTGGTCTTCTCGATGAAGCCCACGGCCGACGACACGTATCACGTGTGGCTCGCCGACATCGACGCCGGCCCGCGCAAGGATCACAACCTCCGCCAGCTCACCTTCGGCAAGACGCGCAACGACGTGATGCCGATCTTCGTCCCGGGCGATCGCATCGCCTTCGTGACGAACCAGCCCTACACGCCGATGGGCACGCGCGCGGACGAGTACGAGCACGCGGCAGTGGTCTCGCAGATCGCGACCATCAGCGTGACGGGCGGCGACGCCGATCGCCGCGTCTGCTCGCAGAACCTCTCGCACACGGTGAACCTCTTCCTCCGCAGCGACGGCACCATCGGGTTCTCCCGCTGGGAGCACCTCGGCAACGTCAACGACGTGAAGCTCTTCAAGATGAACCCGGACTGCACCCAGATGCTCGCCGTCGCCGGCCAGCACGGGAAGCCGATGAACTCGATCATCCAGGTGCACGAGGTCTCGGCCGACGTGATGGTGGGCATCGCCACCAAGCGCAACGGCACCCTACACGCGGGCGCGCTCTTCAAGATCGACGCCCGCGCCAAGGAGGGCTCCTCGGGGACGACCGACGAGGAGCACGCGACGTTCACCAACCTCACGCCCGGCGTCCCCACCGGGAGCGAGGCGTCGCCCATCGGCCGCTACCGCACGCCGAGCCACCTGCCCGACGGCCGCCTCCTCGTGTCGTGGGCCAACGGCAACGTGAACGAGCAGAACGAGCTCGAGGAGACCCCGGCGAACTTCGGCCTCTACGTCTACGACGAGGTCGCGAAGACGAACACGCTCGTCTACGACGACCCGAAGACCAGTGAGCTCTACGCGCAAGCCGTCGCACCGCGCGCCGCGCCCCCGCTCGTCTACGACGTGCAGAAGAAGCCCGATCCGTACAAGCCGGCGGTGATCGGCTCGATCGACATCACGCAGACCTCGCTCCAGGAGAACGTGAACGGCGCGCAGTTCGCGAACGTCCCGCTCTCCGAGGCGCTCAAGCAGGCGACGCACGTGCGCGTCATCGAGGGCTTCTCCTCCGAGATCGGCGCCGCGCCGATGTTCGGCCTCACGATGCACGAAGGCGCCGCCATCCTCGGCGAGGCTCCGGTCCACGCCGACGGCTCGTGGGGCGCGTCGATCCCGGCCTACATCCCGGTGCACCTCCAGCCGCTCGACAAGTTCGGCATGGCGATCCGCAACCAGACGCTGTGGATCCAAGGCATGCCGGGCGAGACTCGCGCGTGCGGAGGCTGCCACGAGTCGCGCACCTCGATCGTCCAGCCGCGAAAAGGTCCTGGTCTGACCATCGCCCAGCAGAAGGGGCCGTCGGACATGATGAAGGCGATCAAGGATCGCCAGGAGTTCGGCTGGGACAAGACGATCCAGCCGATCCTCGACGCGAAGTGCAAGAGCTGCCACGGCAGCGACAGCGCGCTCGCGAAGAAGACCTACAAGCTCTCGTTCACCGACCGCGACGGGAAGCTGACCGAGTACGAGATCCCGTGGCTCGATCTCTCCGGAGACTCGATGACGGTCCCGTACGACATGGGCGTCTACACCTTCAGCAAGTCGTACGTGAGCCTCTACTACCCGTCGGAGCTCCGCATGGGGATGACCAAGGGCATCACGGTCGTCGGCGAGCTCCCGCCGCCGTGGATGGTCGCGGCCGACGCGCGAGGCTCCAAGCTGATCGAGGTGCTCAACCCGAAGGCCGAGGACGGCACGCTCGCCTGGGCCGGAAAGCCCGAGCACGACGTGGTGCAGGGCAACCCGCTCACCTCGACGGAGAAGGGCGCGTTCATCCGCTCGGCCGACCTCGGCGGGCAGTGGACCTCGCGACAGAACGTGAAGAACGCGACGTGCTGGACGAGCGCGGAGGCGGACAAGGGCACGTGCGGCAATGGTGCCGGCGCGGGTGGCGCGAGCGTCTACCCGCAGTGAGAGGCAAGACCATGAAAAAGCATCTGCTTCTCGGTGCGGTGGTGATGTTCGGCGTGTTGATCAACGGCGGTCGCGCCAAGACCGACGAAGCGCCCAACCAGGGCAAAGACATGTCCCACGAGGTGGTGGCCACCGCGGCCGCGATCAAGGACGTCGCGCTCCGCGGCTCGCCCATCGCGGTGTGGGAGACCCTCGAGCACGGCGAGCGGCTCGAGTGTCTCGAGTGCATCGGGTACGTGAAGCCGCTCCTCTTCGACAAGGACGCGCGCGTCCGCGAGATCGCCGCGTGGTGGCTCCGTCGTCGGGTGTTCGGCTACGCCGCGGTCGCGCTCGAGATCCGCAAGGTGGTCGAGAGCGATCCCGATCCGAAGCGTCGCGCCGCCGGCGTCGAGGCCCTCGGCGAGTTCCTCGATCCGGGCGGCACGAAGTTCGTCGTCAAGGCGGCGGGCGATCCGGTCCCCGAGGTCCGTGTCGCGGCGATGCACGCCATCCAACGGCTCAACGATTCCGACGGCAAGGGCGCGGTCAGCCTCGGTCTCGCCGACGGCGACACCGGCGTGAAGAAGGCCGCGCTCGGCACGGCGACCAAGCTCGGTGGGTTCGCCGACGTCCCGGCCGTCGCGAAGCTACTCTCCGACGGAGATCCCGTGGTCCGCGGTCTCGCGGCCGACGCGCTCGGCGTCTTCAAGGCCACCGGCTCCGTCGCAGGTCTCGCGGCGATCGCCACCGCCGATCCCGACGAGGACGTGCGTGTCGACGCGATCAACGCGCTCGGCGAGATCGGCGATCCGGGTGGCCGCACGGCGATCGAGAAGGCGCTGAACGACGCCGCCCCGCGCGTGCGCGATGCTGCACGCGTCGCGCAACTGAAGCTCTCGCTGTAAGTGCGCTCACTGCGCGGCACGTGGGAAGGCGAGCACCACCGTGATGGTCCCGGGCACGATCTGCGCTCGGGACCTGCTCACCTCGCGGTCGCCGAGGAAGCCGGTGATCGTCGACAGGGGATCGCCGACCGGCACGTTCACGAAGAGCGCCGTGCCGAGGACGCCGGTCCCGGTCGCGGTCATGTCGACGCGGCTCCCGACGTAGTAGCCGGAGCGCGTCTCGGGCGACGATGGGCTCACCGCCAGGCGCACGCCCTTCACCGGCATGTTGATGCAGTCGCTTTCGATCACCACCAGGTGTCCGCGATCGGGGAGCACCGTGACGCCGCCGACGAGCGCCCCGAGCAGCGGCAGATTCGTATCCTTGACGACGAACATCTCGCCCCGGGCGTCGCGCACGAGCGGACGCCCGCCTTGGAGGATCATCGGCACCAGGCCCGGCTTGTCGAACCGGATGCAGCCGCCGAAACCACCGAGCCCGGTCGGGACGGTGAGCGTCACCACCCCGTCGTCGTCCGTCGGCTGGCTGTCGAGCACCTGAGGGCAGGTGTCGCACGCGCCGTTGTGGCACACGGTCGCTGTCACCCCAGAGGCCGGCGAGCGCGTCTCGTCGAACGTCGTGAGGTGCAGGCGCAGCTCCACGGTGGCCGCGCGCGTCGGCGTCCATGCGTATTTGTCCACGCAATCGAAGTCGCCGTCGTTCGCGAGCGGGCAGTCCTTGCACGTGATCGCGCGATAACAGCTCCGCAGCGCGCCGACCTCCGGCTCCACGACGTAGTCTTTCTGCAAGCACCGCTCGACGTTGTCGGAGTCGAGGCCGTCGCGCGCGATGCACGCGAGCCGCCGTTCGCATCCCCCCGGACGCGACGCGGTCCCGGCCCGCACGCAGGCGAGCGACTCCGCCGCGCACTCCCCGGCCAGGCAGCTGCACCCCTTGAAGATCGTCTCGAGGCCGCCGACGCCGAGGCACGGCTCCATGCAGGAGGTCCGCACGCAATGATCGAGCGCGAGGAACGCGGGGGACGCCGCGGCGACCGGGCTGATGGTCTCGCAATCCATGCGACAACGCGCGTGGTTCGGACGGCACTTCGCGACGCATTCGTCGAGCGCGTCGCACGTCGCGTCCGCACGACACGCCTCGCGCGCGGCCGCGCAGGAGACGTCGACGCAGCTCCCGCACGCCGGGGCTTCGTAGCGGGTCTCGGCGTGGCTCCGGGGCAAGTCCTGGATGCCGAGCGCTGCGTCGCATGCAGCACCCGGCAAGAGGAGCAGGATCGCGAGAACCCCCGGGCGCACCGCCACGAGGATACTGCGGAGTCCCCTCGCATCGTCGCCGAGAACGGAGCGCTCGATCGCTCTGGCTCCGTCACGCTTGCCGGCTAGGATGAAAACCGTGCGCGACGCTCCTCGAACGTTCCTCGTCGGCCTGGTCTCGCTCGGCGTCGCCGTCGCCGCGAGCAACGCCGTTTCGTGCAAGGGCGGGAGCGAAGACGGAGACGCCAAGCCCTACTTCGATCGCACCATCGCGCCGGTGCTCCAGGGCTCGTGCTCGCGGCAGACGACGGGTTGTCACCTCGTCGATGCGCGCGGCAACGCCCTCGGTAACCTCGACACCTCATCCTTCGACGCGCTCGACCGCCGCCGCGATCTCCTCGTCACCTACGGCCCGTACAACTCGCCCGGGCTCTTGGCGAAGGTCGCCGGTCCGCAGTCCGTCCCGGTCTCCACCCTCGACGGCACGATCGCCATCGTCACCGACATCCGCCACGCCGCCGGCGCGGGCATCGACGTAACGAGCGACGGGTACGCGACGCTCCGCCGCTGGATGGACTCCGGCGCCACCCGCAACAACGTCGGGCCGTCGGCGCCGCGCGTGCTCGCCACGGGCAACTGCAAGCCCTCGGTGCCGTCGGCGACCGGGTTCGATCCGGCCGTCGATCCGCCAGGGTTCTCCGAGTTCGTCGCGACGGTGCAGCCGGTCCTGAAGAAGTCCTGCTCCGCCGGGACCTGTCACGGCAACGACGTCGCGGATCTCTCGCTCACCTGCGGCGACACCCCCGAGCAGCAGCGGTGGAACGCGTGGATCGCGGCACAGTTCATCGCAAAGGCCCCCGAGGGATCCGAGCTCGTGCGACGCCCGCTCGATCCCGCAGCAGGCGGCGTCTATCACGAGGGCGGCGTCGTCTTCGCAGGCACCGACGACGGCGGATACAAGGCGATCCTCGCGTGGGCGAAGTCGCGCGGCGCGCCCGACACGACGTCGCTCGACGAAGGGCTGAAGTACTTCGCCAATCGCGTGCAGCCGGTGATGGTCCGCAAGGGCTGCATGTTCCTCGGCTGTCACTCGCCGTCGATGTTCCACGACCTGCGGCTCGCGGGCGGCTCGGGCGGTCAGTTCTCGCTCGCGGCGACGAAGCGCAACTACGAGATGTCGCGCCTCATGCTCGCGACCGAGGCGCCGGATCCGAACGTCAGCCGACTGATCAAGAAGAACCTCTTCTCGTTCGATCGCGAGGTCGATCCGACGAGCCTCGGCACGCGACATCGCGGCGGCCCCCTCCTCGAGGACGTGCCGGGCATATCCGAGGCGCGCGCGCCGAAGCTCGAGGACTGCAAGAGCTTCGATCTCGACAAGGGCGATCTGAACACGATCCCGGGGTGGTGCATCTTCGCCCGCTGGCACGAGGTCGAGCGCGCGGCGGCGATGACGGCGGGCCCCGCGATGGGTGGCGTCGACGCCGAGCCGCTCCGCGCGATCGCGTATGTGTCGCGTCCGCCGAACACCGACGTACCGCAGGCGTTCGACACCTATCGCCCGGGCGCCTCGCTCCACCTCGTGGCCGCAACGCTCCCCGCGAACGCCGCGACCGGCGCGAACGGCGCGCCCACCCTCGGCACCGATGACGACAAGACGAGCGCGTGCGGTCTCTCGACCGCGACGGCAGACATCCGCGGCCCCGCCGTCTCGTGGGACGGGACGAAGATCGCCTTCGCCGCCCGCGCCTCGGCCGACACACCCCTCGCGATCTACGTGCTCTCTCTCTCGGGTGGGGGCGGCGCCTCGTGCACCAAGCACGACAAGGTCTCGGCGCACGACGCGAAGCAGAACGGGATCCTCGTCCACGACTTCGATCCGGCGTGGGCCCCCGATGGACGCCTCGTCTTCGCCTCCACGCGGGGAGCGATCGGGCAGAGCGACGTCGACTACTCCGGTCCGACGAAGACGCCGTCGATGCTGCTGCCGAACTCGAACATCTACGTGCTCGAGGCCGACGGAACGATCCGCCAGCTCTCGTTCCTCCTCAACGCGGAGCTCTCGCCGACGTTCATGAACGACGGCCGCCTGATCTTCACGACCGAGAAGCGCGCGCCCGGCTTCTACCAGCTCGCCGCGCGCCGGCAGAACCTCGACGGCGGCGACTACCACCCGCACTTCGCGCAGCGGAAGAGCCTCGGCTTCGAGCAGATGACCGAGGTGGTCGAGCTCACCGATCGCAATTTCGCGGCGATCGTCTCGGACAAGGGCGCGCTCGCCGGCGCGGGCGCGATCGCGGTGCTCAACCGCTCGCTCGGCCCCGATCAGGAGCTCCGCGATCCTGCCGATCGCTTCTATCTCAAGGCGCTCCACCTCTCCGACGCGAATGCCAACGGCAAGAAGGGCTCGGTCGCGAGCTACCGCAGCCCCGCCGCCCTGCCCTCGCACCTGATGCTCGTGAGCTACGCCGGCGCCGACCCGTACGCCTTCGACGGCGGCTTCGATCTCGTCGCGCTCGATCCGCGGAGCGGCGCGCGCACCCCGCTGCTCACTCGCGCGAGCGGGCAGTCGATCGTCGACGCGGTCGCCGTCTACGCGCGCCCGAACCACGGCGTGTTCGACAGCCGCCTCGACGAGGTGAATGGCGCTACGCAGGTGGAGAAGGGCGCGAGGGACGCGACCGCGCACGTGCTCGACCTCGGGCTGCTCGGCTCGCTCCTCTTCGAGAACACGCGCGAAGGTCGCAAGATCGATCCCAACCACACCGGCGTCGGCGTCCTCGAGTCGCTCCCGCCCCCGAACGACGCGACCTCGTTCGACGCGATCGATCAGGCGTTCGTCGCGTCCGACGCGTACGGCAAGCTGTGGGCGAAGCGACGCCGCCTCGGCGCCACCCAGGCGTTCGACGACCACTCGGTGGCGTTCCGCATCCCGGGCGGCATGCCATTCGTCCTCGAGCTCTACTCCGATCCGAGGGGCGCGCCGCTCGCCACGCAGAAGGAGGAGATGCAGCTCGTCCCCGGCGAGCGCGCGCGCGTCGGCTTCAGGCGCGATCTCTTCGGCGCGCAGTGCGGCGGCTGCCACGGCTCGATCAGCGGGCGCGAGGTCGACGTGCACCTCGTCCCCGACGTCCTCACGTCCGCCTCACGCGTGGAGGCGATGTCGAAGGAGCCGGTCTCCTGGGCGAAGCCACCCGCGGAGCGCGGCGCCCCGTTCGGCGCGAAGTGACGCCTCAGAGAGCGTGAACTTTTCAGTCGCGACCGAACCGCCGCAAACAGGGAGGCGAGCAGGCGAGGAGGCGAGAGGGAGGAACCAGAGGGTCTGCCGGACGACGCGCCGACGTCGATGACACCATGGCCGGCACAACGTTGATGTCCGCGCGCGGCAGCACATGCTCGACCTCCCTCTGTTCTCCCCGCCTCCCCGTCTCCCTGTTGGTCCATCGTGGAGGCGAGCGAGAGATTCAAGACCTCTCAGGCCGAGACGCGCGCGCGGAGCAGCATCCCCTCGATCGTCTCGACGAGGTGCGCTTCGATCTCGTCGTAGACGTCGACTTCGGCACCGCGCGTCGGCACACCCGCGATGCCGGCGAGATCTCGCTTGGTCGCGATGGCGTAGCGGACGACGAGGAAGACGGCGCTCTGGATGGGCAGCCGCAGCGCGCTTGCGGGACGCCCCGTCAACATCGCCAGCACTTCGGAGCTCCGCTCGAGGAACGGAAGGACGCTCCGCTTGCGGAGCTCGGTGTCGACCGCGCCGGTCTCGAGGATGGAGCGCTGGAGGAGGAGCACGGCCTCACGATGCTGCCGCGCGAAGCGGTACCCGAGGCGCGTCGCGCGCGCGATCACCTCGCGCGCATCGGCCGCCGGCGCCGAGAGCTCGACCGCGAAGGCGTGGCTCAAGCCGGTCAGCTTCTCGATCATCGCGGCGACGACGGTGCGGTAGAGATCTTCCTTCCCGCCGAAGTAATGGCTGACCAAGCTCAGGCTGACGCCCGCCTCGGACGCGACCTCGCGCAGGCCGGTGCCCGCGAGCCCATTCGTCGCGAACAGGTGCGCGGCCGCATCGAGGATGCGGGCCTTCGTCGCCTCCGGGTCTGCATTCGGCGGTCTAGCCACTTTTTGCAGGTTCGAGCGCGCGCCCCGGATCCGTCAAGCACGCGCCACGGACGAGCTCTACCGTCGCTATTCTCGCGCACATCCGCGCAGGGCATGCTGAACGCCCCATGGCGCTCTTCCTCTACTACGCCCCCATGTCCAGCGCGTCGCCGATCGTCTGGGCCGTGACCGAGCTCGGCCTCGAGTACCAAGCCATCGAGGTCGATCTCAAGAGCAACACGCACAAGCAGCCGGAGTTCCTCGCGCTCAATCCCATGGGCCAGGTGCCCGTGCTCGACGACGGGGGACAGGCGATGTTCGAGTCGTCCGCGATCACCATCTACCTCGGCGAGAAGTACGGCGTCTCGCGCGATCTCTGGCCCGCGATCGGATCGCCCGAGCACATGGTCGCCCTCACCTGGATCGCGTGGCACGCCGTCACGCTCGGCGCGACGCTCCGCCAGATCTTCGCGAGCAGCGACAAGCTCGGCTCGCCGCCGGAGATGCACAACGCGGCGATGTGCGCGCGCGGCGAGGCTCGGTTCGCCGAGCTCCTCGCGATCTTCGACGGTCACCTCGCCGGCCGCGAGTACGTCACCGGCGCGAAGTTCACGCTCGCCGACGCGTACGCGGCCGCAGTCCTCGGCTGGGGCACGCGCGTCGTCGGCTTCGATCTCGCGCGCACCCCGAACGTCGCCGCGTACGTGAAGCGCTGCATGTCACGGCCGGCAGCGAACGCGATGAACAGCTGAGTCTTCCTTTGCGGAATGGCTCGCGCTGGTTCATCGTTCCCTCTCCTCCGTGCACGAGAAGGCCCTCGCCGTCGCCTTTGCCTTCGTCGTCGTCGGCATCGCACCGCGCGTCCTGCCCGCGACGATCGCGAGCACGCCCGAATCGAGCGAGCACGCGCCGACTGCCGCCGCGGCCGCCGAGCTCCCGCCGCTCGCCAACGAGAAGGGGTGCGCCGCGGGCGCGTTCCTCGACGACGGCGCGTGCGTCGCGCTCCCCGACGACGAAGCATTCGGGGAGGATCCGGTAGGCGCGCCCGAGGGGGACGTCATCCCGGTCGGCCACTTCGAGAAGAGCGGAAAATGGCTCGTCTACGAGCAGATCCCACGCCGGCCCGATCGGCCCGCCGACTACGCGCGCTACCAGTATCCGATCCCGCCCGGCCTCCCCGACGGCAAGAGCGTCGTCTCCGGGTACGACCTCGATCTGCCCGATCACATGCAGCGACGCGGTCGCACGCTGCGCGCGGTCGGGCACGGCGCGGTCGATCTCCCGCAGAAGCGCGGCACGCCGATCCCGATGATGCCACTCGAGCACCAGGTCGGCCCGGCCGAGGTGATCCACGTCGGCCCCCTCATGGGCTACTCCGTCGTCACCAAGAACACGCTCCGCGAGGGCGGGCGGCTCGTCGACTACGTCGTCATCTACGGCCACCTCGACGCCGCGGCGCCCGGCTTGATCCGCGGCGCGAAGCTCGAGAGCGGCGAGCTCGTCGGGTTCGTCGGCGACACCGGCTCACCCGAGCTCGTGCACCTCCACCTCGAGATGCGCAGGCTGCACGACGGCGTCGACGGATCGAAGCTCTCGCCCGGCCGCATCCTGGCGAAGGACGTCTCGATCGTCTGCGATCCGCGGAACGTGCTGCCGCTGAAGCCGTGACCGTCGCCCACGGGCCCCCCCGTTTCGACGATCAGCGGTGACGCGCGAGCAGGGCCTTCGCCGACTTCTCGTCGAGGGCGCCGACGTGGCGCTCGCCGTCGAAGTCGATCGTCGGCAGCCCTTCGACCTTCACTGCGGACGCCAATGCTTCGTCGGCGGCGATGCGCTTCGTCGGACGATCCGACGCGCGGCACGCCTCGAACTGGGCGAGGTCGAGCCCGACCTCCTTGGCGACGCGCATGCACGTCTCGGCGTCCGGGGGAGATTCCTTCGCGATGACCCCGTCGACGAAGCCGTCCTCTTTCCCCTGTTCGCCGGCGCAGCACGCCGCCACGGCCGCCGCGAACGCGTTCTTGTGGAAGGAGAGCGGCACGTGCTTGCGCTCGACGATGACGTCGGGCCGCCCTGCCAGCTCCTTCTTCAGCGCCGCGTGCGTCATGCGGCAGTAGGGACACTCGAGGTCGACGAACTCGCGCAGCACCCGCTTTCCCGTGCCGTCCTCGACTTTCGCGATCGGACCGGTGGCCGGTGCGCGCGCCGCGGCGATGCCGATCGGAGCACCGAGCGCCGCGGCTGCGGCGAGCGCGATGGGGAGCGGTCGCAGCGCGCCGACGCTCCGCAGACGCGGCAGTCGATCGACGATCAACAGGGCGCCCGCGACGATCGACGACACGTCGATGACCACGCAGAACGGGCACCACGCGCCGATGACGAACGCCTGCAGAGCGAGGAGGTGGAGGCCCTCCGCCACGAACACCGCCCCGACGAACGGCGCAACCTTGCGCACGCCAGGCGCGCCCGCGGTGACCATGAAGATCAGCGCCACGAACGCGACGACGCCGAGCACCGTGCGCGGGATGCCGAACAGCGTCGCGTACGCGCTCTGCGCCACCCGATCGCACCCCCCGCCGGCTCCGCAGAACCCCCGCCCGACGACCTTCGGCGCGAGCAGTGCCGCGCTCGCAGCGAGGCCGACGAGCGACGCGATCACGGAAGCGATGCGGCAGATCCGCCCCGCGCGCGCCCCTGCGTCGTTCGTCACGCCCCCGGTCGCTTGCTGCTCGTCCATGTCGCATCCACTCGCCCTGGGTCGTGTGCCTGGGCCGGGAACCATCCCCCTCGCCCGAACATTCCGAGATGCTACGCTCCGGCTCGGTGCGCCGCGCGATCCTGACGATCTCCTTGTCGATCCTCGCGTCGATCGCGGCGTCGGGCGCGTCCGTCCGCGCCTCGGGGCAGGCGGCTCGCTTGGACGAGTCGCTGATGCCGAAGGACGTCATCTCGGTGATGGTCAACAAGCGCCTCGTCATCCGCAAGATCTGCTACGAGGAGCGCGCCGACAAGGCGGACACGTCCGTGAAGGTCGACTTCACCGTCGCGGCGACCGGCGTCGTGACGAACGTGACACCGCGCGATCCATCCGGTCCCCAGCCGATCATCGACTGCGTGCTCGCCGAGGTGAAGAAGACGACCTTCATCGCGAGCGAGAAGGGCGGCACGTTCCGCTGGCCCTTCGTGTTCAAGGGCCCCTGACTGCGGTCTGGGGGTCTAAATGACCGTGCGTGATTCTCGAACGCTCGGATTGAACACGGAGGCGCGGAGGCACGGAGGTCCGTGAAGTGCTGCCGCGCGCACCCAGCCGGGTCTCGCCGGCGATCGCATCGAGGAACGGACTCTGGGGCCAGGCCTCGAAGCGTCGCGATCGGCAGACTCTCGAGCCTCCGCGCCTCCGTGCCTCCGTGTTCAATCGATCAGGTACGCCGAATTCGATAATCGAGATCGCTGATTTAGATCAGACCCTAGACGCTAGACCTCTCGAGACCGAGCCGCAGACGGTCGGCCGGCTCAAGGCGCCAGTTTGTAGCCCATGCCGTAGACCGTGAGGATGTGCACCGGCTTGTCGGGCGAGGGCTCGATCTTCTTCCGCAGCTTCACGACGAAGTTGTCGACGGTGCGGTTCGTGGGATTGCCGTCGATGCCCCACACCTTGGCGAGGATCTCGTCGCGCCCGACGGGGACACCGGCGCGGGAGTGGAGCAGGCGCAGGAGCTCGACCTCGTAGAACGAGAGCGGCTCGGCCTTCTCGCCGCGCTTCACCACCTGCGTGGAGAGGTTCACCTCCGCGTCGCCGATGGTGAACGTCTCCGGCGCGCCGGGGAGGAGCGCGGCGCGGCGGAAGATGGCGCGGATGCGGGCGACGAGCTCGTTCACGCTGAACGGCTTCGTCACGTAGTCGTCGGCGCCGACGTCGAGGCCGCGGACCTTGTCGGCCTCTTGCGATCGGGCCGTCAGCATGATGATCGGCACGTGACGATCGAAGCGGCGGATCTCCTCGCAGACGCGGTAGCCGTTCAGATCGGGGAGCATCAGGTCGAGGATGATGCAGTCAGGCTTCTCGTCGCGGGCGAGCTTCACGCCCTCGGTGCCGCGCGGCGTCGTCACGACGTGGAACCCCTCGAACTCGAGCGCGTCCTTCAGGCCGAGGGCGATGTGCGGCTCGTCCTCGACGAGGAGGATGCGTCGGCGCACCGTCATGTCGCGCTCACTTGCCCTGGTAGTTGGGCGAGCGCTTCTCGGCGAACGCGCGCAGCGCCTCGTCGCGATCCTCGCTGACGAGCGTGCGTTCGTACGCGAGGACCTCGAGCTGCATGCCGGTCACGAGATTCGCGTCGAGGCCGGCGTCGATCGCCTCGAGGGCGGCGGCCTGCGCGATCGGGGCGCCGCGCAGCACGGGCTCGATGAACGCGAGCGCTTCGTCGACGACGTTCACGCCCGGGGGCGCGATGCGATTGACGAGGCCCCACTCGAACGCCTCCTCGGCAGAGAGCCGACGACCGAGGAGGATCATCTCCTTCGCGCGCGCCTCGCCGATGACGCGCGGGAGCTTCTGCGTGCCGCCCGCGCCGGGGATGATGCCGAGGCTCGTCTCGGGGAGGCCGAGCTGCGCCTTCGCCGAAGCCACCCGGAGATCCGCCATCAGCGCGAGCTCGAGCCCGCCGCCGAGCGCGACGCCGTTCAGCGCGGCGATCACCGGCTTCGTGCAGTGGTCGATGGCGCCGAACTCGCTGCGATAGAGCCGGACCACCTCGCGGACCTGGTCCTTCGAGAGGCCCTGCCGCTCCTTGAGGTCGGCGCCGGCGCAGAAAGACTTGTCGCCGGCGCCGGTGAGTATCACGGCTCGGATCGCCCGGTCCTGCGACGCCTCGCGGGCGGCCGCGCCGAGCTCTTCGATCAGCTGCCGGTTGAGCGCATTGTGCCTGTCGGCGCGATCGAGCGTGAGAACGAGCGCCGTGCCGCGTTGCTCTACGAGAAGGGGACCGCCTTTGGGGTACGCCACGTCCGCTCGCTACCAAGGCCGGCGAGGCGGGGGAAGCGTCCGCTCATGGCGGACGGCAGCGCAGTGCGTCGCGGCGGCCGCCGTGACCTGCCGAAGCGACCTGATGAAGTACGCTGTCCGTGCGTACTCGGGGAATCAGATGGCGCCGCGCTCACCGTACTTCGTCCCGCCGCCGCCGCCGCCTCCGCCGGATGAGAAGAGCGGCGGTGCGCCGCGCGGTCCGGCGCCGTCTCCCGTGGCGGGACTGAAGACACTTGCGATCGTCCTCGGCACGCTCGTCGCGGTCTCGCTCGTCGCGCTCATCGCCCTCCCCGCCCTCCTCGACCGAAAGCCACAGGAGCCGGAGCAGCACGACTCGATCCACAAGTTCAAATCCGCACCCAAGAAAAACCACGTCGAGAAGCAGCCGTCCGCGCTGCCGATCCTCGCGACCGATCCGCGGCGCGGCGGACGCCAGGCGCGCGTCACCATCGTGGAGTTCGGCGACTACCAGGATCCGTTCACCGCGCGCGCCGAGCTCACGCTGAAGGACCTGCTCGACAAGTACGGGAAGGATCTCCGCGTCGTCTGGAAGGACCAGCCGCTCGCATTCCACAAGGACGCCCGTCGCGCGGCGAGCCTCGCGCGCGTGGTGTTCTTCGAGCGGAGCCCGGAGCGGTACTGGGATTTCCACGACAAGATGCTCCGCGATCAGTCGAAGCTCTCGGCGGAGCTCGACGTCTGGGCCGACGGCTTCGGCGCAGACAAGACGGCCATCGGCCTGCACGGAGCGAACGCCGACAAGCTCGTCGACGACTCGAACCGCCTCGCCGGCGACATCGGCGCGCTCGGTGCACCTGTCTTCTTCATCGACGGCCAGAAGCTCTCCGGCGCGCGCACGAAGAGCGAGTTCGAGAAGATCATCGACGCGCACCTGACCGAGGCGGCAGAGCTCGTGGACAAGGGCGTCGACGAGGGGGACCTCTACGCGGAGCTCGTCGCGCGTCACTACGACGACGAGGATCCGACGCCGACGGGGACGCTCTATCAGGTCGACGCGTCGAGCGGGCCGACGTGGGGAGCACCGGACGCGCTCGTGACCGTCGTCTTGTTCGCCGACTTCGAGAAGCCACCCGCCAAGCCCGATGGCGTCCTCCTCGGTGACTTGCTCGCGCTCGGCGACACGCGCGTGGTGCTGCGCGACGCGGCGACGTCTCCCGCCGGCCGCGTGGCCGCGAAGCTGGTCCGCGCAGTCGGCGACAAGATGGGGAACGTCGAGCGCGGAAACCCGGTGGACGACCTTTTCACCTACGGTATGCCCGCCGACTGGACGAAGTGGGGCGCGCGCTTCGGCCTCTCCGCGGCCGACGTGACCGCCGCGATCGCAGCGGCGCCGGCCGACAAGGGCATCGACGACGACCGGGACCGCGCGGACGAGGTCGACGCGACGAACACCGCCGTCTACGTGAACGGTCGGCGCCAGGCCTCCCTCCGCAAGAGCGACGCGGTGGCCGCGCACGCGCGCGAGAAGAAGCGCGCCGATCGCCTCGTCGCGCGCGGCATCGCGAAGAGCGACGTCTACGCCGAGCTCACGAAGAA
>JBKJQC010001212.1:0-26678 GCA_046593995.1 Polyangiales bacterium | reverse complement strand
GCGCATGGTGTTCGAGCTCTTCGACCTCGCGCAGCGCTCGGCGCGCGTGCACGGGGCGCGCTCGACGCACGTGATCGTCGTCGACGCGCTCCGCTGGGACCTCGCGAAGAAGCTCCGCGACCGGCTCGCACGCTCCCTCGCGCGACAGGCCGTGTGCGTCGAGGAGCACGCGATGTGGGCGATCCTGCCGACGACGACCGCGGTGCAGCTCGATGCGCTCGTGCGCGGGGAGGACGCGCTGCGTGCGCCGGCGCGGCCCGAGCGCGAGACCGCCATCGTGCGCGGCCGCTCGCTCGACGTGCTCCGTCGCATGCGGCTCGGTCACCGCGACGTGGTGAAGCTCGATCTCCTCGAAGGGCGCCTGCGCGACGGCGGCGCGCCCGAGAAGATGCGGCTCGACGGGCTCGCGGACGAGCTCACGCCGATCGTCTCGAAGTACATCTCGACCTCGAAGCCCCGCGCGCTCGTCGTCATCGCCGGCGATCACGGGTTCACGTTCGGAGACGCGCACCACGAGCTCGACGAGCGCGCAGTCACACCGGCCGCGCGCCAGGGCGGCGGCTCACCCGACGAGGTCTTCGTGCCGTTCCAGGCCTGGCTGGTCGGCGGCGTGCACTAGCGAATCAGCGGCGGCGGACGATCGTCTCGATCGACGCGAGCGAGTCGCGCGCGTCGCTCGGGCGGACGTAGCGGGCCTTGTCCGAGATCTCCATGTCGAAGAGCGCGCCGAGGCCGGTGTCGCGCCGTGCCACGAACGTCGCCGTGCGGCCGTTGGCGAGGTGGAGCACACAGGGCCAAGGCGAGTGACCGTCGTGCTCGACGCGGACCACCTCGACCTCGCGCGCGCGGCCGAAGAGCGACGCGACGAAAACGCGCCCCTCACCGACGTAGACGCGCGAGAGGCCCGCGAAGCGGAGCGGGTGCAACGCGAGGCGCACCGCCGCAGCGATGCCGACGACGCAGGCACCTTCGACCGCGCGGCGCATCGCAGGGATGAACACCGCGAGGACCGCGATCCCGAGGGCGACGAACAGCGACAAGTGCGCGAGCACGTGGTCGACGAGGGCAGTGGAATCATCGATTCGTCGAATCGGGGGGAGCGGGCTCGTTCGCATCGACGCCAAGCCTAGCGCCGTACCCACGAACGTCACGGGGTCACGCCCGAATCCGAATCTTCCTCCTCGACCTCGACCATGGTGAGATGGCTCGAACCGGTGCAACGCCCACGCGCACGAACGTCGGCGCTCGTCCTCTCGGCGAGCTTGTTTGCGGGCTCGTTCGCGATCGGAGCGTGCACGGGCGATCCCGCGACGCCGACACCCACACGTGATGCGGGGGCGCCTGTTGTCGACGCGCGCAAGCCGGACTCGGCAGTGGACGGCGCGAGCGACACGATCATGGACTCGAGCCTCTCCGCGACAGACGCCGATCCCGATGCGGAGAGCGACACGCGCGACAGCGCTCCGGTGATCCCGAACCCCGTCGAGGACACGGGCCCCTCGGCCGATGCGGGGCCCCCAGCGCCGGGCTACCGCGTCGACGGCGTGATCGGCCCCGCCGGAGGGACGCTCGCCGGAGCAGACGGCACGGCGCTGCGTGGCGTGCGGCTCGTCGTGCCGGCCGGTGCTCTCACGACCGACGTCCACCTCGCGATCGATCTGCAGGGCACGCCGCTCCCTCCGCCGGGCCTCTCGACGATCTCCCCCTACGTGGCGGTCGGTCCGGACGGCGTGGTGTTCGCCGTCCCCGCGCGGCTGACGCTGCCGTGGATCAGCAACGCCTCCTCCCCCCAGCTCGCGATGGGTGCCCGGATCGGCCTCGGGTGGTCCGCGATGCTCGATCCGATCGGTGATGTCGTCGGGCGCACGCTCACCGCGTCGATGAAGCGCACGAGCGGCGCCGCCGTGGTGCTCGTCGACCTGTCGATGTCTGCGCCGACGATCACCACGTTCTCGCCGACCAAGGCGCCCGCGGGGACGCTCGTCTTCGCGGAAGGGTCGAAGTTCGGTTTCGCGCCGATCTACCGCCCAGGGAGTGACGGAGGTCTCGATTTCACGTCGACGGTGAAGGTCGGTGAGACGCTCGTCTCCCCGCTCGCGTGGGACGACGCGACGATCTCGTTCCGCGCTCCCGCGGGAGATGGCGGCGTGATCCGTTTGACGACACCCGGTGGCGTCGCGGTCTCGAGCGCGCCGCTCTCTCCCTGACTCGCCTAGCGTTTCGCGCGGCCTTCGACCCAGCGGATCACGCGGCCGGGGTAGTCGATGCCGTCGAAGCGGGTCATCTGCTGGATCCCGGTCGGGCTCGTGACGTTCACCTCGGTGAGCTTCCCGCCGATCACGTCGAGGCCGACGAAGTGGAGGCCGTCCTTCGCGAGCTGCGGAGCGACGTCCTTGATCATCGCGTGCTCTTCGTCGGTCACGGCGACCTTCTCGACACTGCCGCCCGCGTGGATGTTCGCGCGCGCCTCGTCCTCGCGCGGCACGCGCAGGATCGCGCCGAGCGGCTCTCCGTCGAGGAGGAGGATGCGCTTGTCGCCGATGCGCGCGGCCGGGAGGTACTCCTGCACCATGCACCAACGACGCCCCGTCTCGCCGATCGTCGCTTCGACGATCGCGTTGAAATTACGGTCCGTCGAGCGGAGGAGGAAGATGCCGGAGCCGGCCATCCCGTCGAGCGGCTTGATCACCGCCTCGCCCCCGACCTCCTGCACGAATTCTTTCACGTGGGCTGGGGTCGCCGTGACGACGGTCCGCGCCATCCACTTGGCGAAGTGCAGCGCGTAGAGCTTCTCGTTCGCGTCGCGGAGGCCACGCGGATCGTTCATGACGAACGTCCGACCGCGGACGAGCTCGAGGAGCTGCGTCATCCACGCGTAGTTCGCGTCGAAGGGGGGATCGTTGCGGATGAAGACGGCGTCGTAGTCCGCGACCTTCTTCACCGTGCGATCGCCGAGCTTCCACCCATCGCCATTCGGACCAGACGCGCCGGGCTCGCCGCGCCGCCACACCTCTGCCCGCGCCGCGCGGACGAAGAGCTCGCCCTTTCCCTGGTGGGTGTCGGCGTGGAGGCCGAGCGGGAGCGCGTGATCGATCTCGTGTCCCGCGGTGACCGCGGCGAGCATCAGTGCGAAGGTCGTATCCTTCGCGGTGAGGATGCCGTCCATCGGGTCCATGAGGAACAGGAAACGCATGTCTGTCGGTCCTAGGCGCGAAGTGTCGGTACGCCAAGTCTCCCTCGGCTCCCTCCTCTGCCTCGTCGGCTGCGGCGTCGTCGGGACGACGCAGCTCCCCGCGCCCAAGCCGGCGAAGAAGACGCTCGCCGCCGAGGCGCACGGCGTGAAGCACGCGGTGGCGACGGAGAACGGCGAGGCGTCGCGCATCGCCATGAACGTGCTGAAGAGCGGGGGCGACGCGGTGGACGCGGCGATCGCCGCAGCGCTCGCTCTCGGGGTGACGACGCCGACCGCGTGTGGCCTCGGCGGCGGAGGGTTCGCGCTCGTCTACCGCGCGAAGACCAAGGAGGCCTTCGTCGTCGACTTCCGCGAGACGGCACCGGCGAAGCTCGATGTCGCGGCGCTCGACCGACGCCCGCTCCCGCCGTCGGAGCGCGGTCACCTCGTCGGCGTGCCCGGAGAGGTCGCGGGCCTCGAGCTCCTCTCGAAGAAGTTCGGGAAGAAGACGTTCCGCGAGGACGTGCTCCCCGCGGCGGAGCTCGCGAAGAACGGCTTCACCTTCACGGCGCACGTCGCGCACGGGACCAAGACGAACGAGAACGAGCTCCGCACGCTCGCGCCTTCGCTCGGCGTCCGCCTGCTCGCCGGATCGGGTCCGCTGCCGGTCGGTACGAAGATCGTGCGACCGGATCTCGCAGCCACGCTCCAGCTCCTCGCGGAAAAGGGCGCACGCGTCTTCTACGAAGGCTCGCTCGCGGACGCGATGGTGACCGCGGTCGCGGGCGTCGGCGGCACGCTGACCAAAGAGGATCTCGCGGCGTACACCCCGAAGCTGCGCAAGCCGATCCGCTTCCGCGTCGGCAACCGCGAGGTGCTCACGATGCCGCAACCCTCCGCGGGCGGCGTGATGATGGCGGAGGTGCTGCGCGCGCACGAGGTCCTCGCCGCGAAGGACGGGAAGGGCTTCACCGCCGACGACTTCGGGACGGGCAGCACCATGCACACCATCGCGGAGCTGATGCGCGGCGCGCTCGACGACCGCGCGCGCCTGCTCGGCGATCCCGAGGCGACCCCCGTCGACCCCACGTCGCTCTTCGCGGACGATCGCATGCGCGCGCGACTCGCGATGATCGACCCCTGGTCGTCCAAGAAGCCGGTGGAGCTCCGCATCGACGAGCACGGCACCTCGCACCTGTCGATCGTCGACGCCGAGGGGAACGCCGTCGCGCTCACCACCACGGTGAACACCGGGTTCGGCGCGAAGCTCGTCGCCGGCGAGACCGGGATCGTGATGAACGATCAGATGGACGACTTCGGGAAGACGCTTGATTCGATCGGAGGGCCGATCGACAAGAAGCCGAACGTGCCGCGCGCGGGCGCACGACCGACGTCGAGCATGACGCCCACCATCGTCCTCGAGGACGGTCTGCCCGTGGCGGTGATGGGGGGATCGGGCGGCCTTCGCATCGCGACCAGCGTGACCTACGTCGCGGTCGCGCACCTGGTGTTCGGCCTCTCGCCGGGGGACGCGGTCGGCTTCCCGCGCATGCACCCTTCGTGGTCGAAGCTCTCGATCGAGCCGTCCGTCCCGCCGAGCGTCGCCGCGGAGCTGGTGCGACGCGGGGAGACCGTCGAAGTGGGCGAGGCCGTGAACGCGGTCCAGCTCGTCGTCGTGTCGCGCAAAGGCGGCACGTCCTTCAGCGCCGCCGCCGATCCACGCAAAGGCGGCGTCGCACTCGCCGAGTGAGCGTTTCCCGAGGAATCGCGACGCGCGCCTTAGGTCCCTCCCGATTGCGGCGGGCGGTCGGGGGGAATACACCGGCCCCTTGGTCCGTCGGACGCTACGACCGACCAAGAGAGCGCCGCCGAGACCCATCGCGGCACAGGTAGAGACCCATGCGTAGCCACCACGTTTTCGTCATCCCCCTCCTCGCCGGCCTGCTCGGCGCGGGCTCGGCGCTCGCACAGTCGAAGCCGCCCGCCCCGTCGAGCTCGGCTGCTCCGACGCCGGCCCCGGCCGCCTCCGGCAAGATGACGCCGACCGATCTCTCCGCGCAGATCCAGAAGGCCTACCAGTCGATCAACGCCTACGAGGCGGACTTCGATCAGCAGTACGCGATGAAGGCCTTCGGCCAGACCAAGAGCTCGAAGGGGCACGTGACCTTCGTGAAGCCGGGGAAGATGCGCTGGGACTACAGCGATCCCGCCGAGCAGAAGGGCAACGTCGTCGTGAGCGACGGCACCACGCTGTGGAGCTACAGCGTGAAGGACAAGCAGGCCCGCAAGATGATGGTGAAGGACTCGCAGATGCCGACGGCGCTCGCGTTCCTCACCGGCAAGGGGGATCTCTCGAAGGAGTTCAACCTCGAGCTGATGGATCCGGCGAAGCTGAAGTTCGAGGGCGGCTACGTCCTCA
Organism: Polyangiales bacterium; assembly: GCA_046593995.1. Classification (GTDB taxonomy): domain Bacteria; phylum Myxococcota_A; class Polyangia; order Polyangiales; family JADJMO01; genus JALHOE01. The sequence continues at coordinate 21,087 of JBKJQC010001212.1, read as the reverse complement.
AGGCCACACCGAAGACCGCGACCAACCTCTACAACTTCGTTCTCTTCTACGTGGACGGCTCGACGTACCACGTGCGTCGCGTCTTGATCGTCGACGGCCAGGACAACAGGAACCGCTTCGACTTCGCCAAGCCCCAGGTGAACAGCACCGTGAAGAACGAGCTGTTCCAGTGGTCGCCCCCCGCGGGCGTGAACGTCGTCACCAACTGACGTTCAACGCGGCGGGCAGTTCTTGTATTCGGCCTGCGTGCAGATCGCCTGCGGTTGATCGGGCTGCTTCGGGTTCGCCGGCAGCGGACCCTGACTCTTCTTGTCACAGCCGACGATGACGAGGCACGCGAACAAGAGGAAGCCACGCATCGCGCTACTTGCCGCCGTACGGCTCGCCGAGCTCGGCGAGCGCGGCCTTTGCTTCTTTGCGCGTCGGATCCGTCGAACCGATCGACCCATCGAGCCACGTCCTGTACGCCTCGATCGCCTCTTTCTTGTTCGCGTGGCGCGTCGCCTCCCCGAGATAGAAGTGCGCCTTGCCGAACCAGCCGGGCTTCGCACCGGGGTTCGCCTTCACCGCTTTGATCGCGAGTCGCAGGTCCTCCGCGGAGCTCGCGACCGAGTTCGGGTTCTTGTGCCAGAGGATGTCGGCGACGCGGAAGCGCCAGTAGGGAGCGCGCGGGTTCGTCGGATCGCCCTTGATCGCGAGCCGGTACTCGCCGATCGCCGCGTCTTCGAGATCGAGCTCCTTCTGGCTGAACGCGATGGTGGCGTGGGCTTCGTGACGACTCGGAGAGATGGCGAGCGCCTTCCGCGCGTCCTCGATCGCCTCCTTGTGCTTCCCCTTCTTCCCCTGGATCTCGGCGCGTAGCCAGTACGCAGCGCCGATCGACTTGTCGAGCTCGAGGGTCTTGTCGATCTCGGTGCCGGCATCGGCGAGCTTCGACTCCTCGAGGAGCGCCCACCCGAAATACAGGTGGTACTGCGCGTTGCCGTCCCCCTTCTCGACCGCTTGCTGGAGGTACGTGCGCGCGTCGGCGAACTGACCCTTCGTCAGCAGCGCCCTCCCGAGATAATGCTTCGTCTCGCTGATGCAGACGTCGGGGGACGACGACTTCGTGCACTTGCTCAGGATCTCGCGGAGTCGGTCCTCGGCTTCGGGGATGCGCGCTTCGACCTGCGCGCGCGCGATGGAGAGCTGGATGTCGACGTCCTCGGGAGCATCCGCGAGCGCGAGCTTGTAGCTCTCGAGGGCCTCCTGGATCTTCTCGGTCTTCTGGAAATAGAGGCCGTATTCGAGCGCGAGGCCGGGGTACTTCTTGTCCTTCGCCTTGACCTGCTCGAGGGCCGTGAAGCCGTCCTCCCACTGCTTCTTGTCGCCCATCCGGAGCAGCGTCTTCGCCTTCGAGAACATCGCCTCGAGGCTCGACGGCTGCATCTCGAGCGCCTTCTCGAAGTGCTCGAGCGCCTGCGGGTAGCGCTCCTGGCGGAAGCGCAGCTCGCCGATGCCGAGGTGCAGCTTCTCGCTCGGAGGGACGTTCTTCGCCGCCTGGACCAGCGTCGCGTCGGCGTCCTCGACCTTGCCGATGCGCGCCTGCAGGCTCGCGAGCGCGATGTACGGCTTCACGTCGCTCGGCTGCGCCTTGATCGCGGTCTCGTAGATCTTGATCGCCTCGTTCGGCTTGTCGGCGTTGACCCTCTCCTCGGCCTGGCCGAGCCAGTAGCCGATCTCACCTGCGAGCTGCGGATCCTTGAGCGGCGCGAGCGTGGCCTTCGCCTCCGTCGCCTTTTCCTGCCGGAGGAGCGCGCGCGCGACGCCGATCTTCGCGATCGTCATGTCGGGCGCGGCGGTCGCTGCCGCCTGGAACTTCGAGATCGCGAGCGGGAACTGACCGTTCGCCATCGCGACCTCGCCGAGGCCGTAGAGCGGACCGGCGGCCGGTCCACCCTTCGACGCTTCCTCGAACGCGTTCTTCGCCTCGGTCACGCGACCGCGCTCGAGCGCGATCATGCCCTTGAGCGTGGTCCAGTCGATCTTCTCGCTCGCCGACGCGCCGGGGGACACCAGCGCGCTCTCGAGCTCGGTGATCCACTTCAGGGCTTCCTTCTCGTCGCGCGCGCGGTCCCACGCGTACTGTGCGAGCAAGAGCCGCGAAGCGACGTGCGTCTTGTTCTTCTCGACGATCCCGGCGGCTTCCTTCTTCGCCTTCTCGGGCTCGCCGGCCGCGTCGTACGCGCGCATCAGCCCTGCGTGCGCGCGCGTGTCGTCCCTGAGCTTCACGGCTCTGTCGAACGCGACGAGCGCCTCTTTCGGCTGCTTCGCGCGGAGCTCCAGCTCGCCGAGCGTGATGGCTGCGTCGATGCCGTCCTCACCGCCGAGGAGACTCTTGAGCGCCTCGCGCGCGGCGGGATACGTGCCCGCGACGGTGTCGCGCGCAGCGAGCGCGAGCTTCTTGTGCGGCGCGTCCCCTTTGACCTTCGCGAGCGCGCTGTTCGCGAGGCTGTCTCGCTGCGGATCCTTACCGAAGCGAAGCTCGTGCGCGAACTGCGCGTAGGCACCGTAGGAGATGAGCGCGCCGTAGCGGGGCGCGATCCCGACGTCCTTCTGCATCTCGAGCACCGCGTCGTTCGCGCGGTTCATGACGTCCTCGCCGAACCCTTCGCGCGTGCGCTTCACCGCGTTGCTCGTCATCGACGAGTGCTTCTCGGCGTTCAGCTTGTCGCCGATCGCGAGCGATCCAAACGGGCCGAGCGGCGTGAACGAGAGCGACGCGCCGCCGATGAGCAAGAGCGCGAACACCGCGACCGCGTACCGTCCCGTGTGGCTCGGCTTCTTCGGCGCGGCGTCCGCGGCTGCTTCTTCGGCGGTGCGGGTCTTCGCCTGGGGGGCCTCGTAGGGCGCGGGCGCAGCGCCGCCGGCGTCGCCTCCCTCGGTCCGCTTCTCCTGCGGAATCGCCCCGAACTCCATGTCGCCGTCGATCGGCGCGCCGCCCGACGAGCCGCCGAGATCGACCTCGCCGAAGCCCATGCCGCCGTCGTTGCGGCTGTCGCTCGGCTGACCGCCGAAGGCGCTGCCAGGCGTCGTCCCGAAGCCGCTGCCGGGCGCGGAGCCGAAGCCGCCCGACGCCGGCGAACCGAAGCCGCCGCCGAGATCACCGGGAGGCGCGATGCTCTCGAAGGCGCCGCCCGTACCCGCGAACGTCGACGCCGTCGGCGACGCGCCGAGAGCGCCGCCCATGCCGCCTCCGCCGCCGTCCGGTCCCGGGAGCTCGAGCTCGCCGAAGTCGGAGCCGAATCCGCCGCCACCGCCGCCGCCGAAACCGCCGGTCGGTAGACCCGAAGGTCCGCCGATGCTCGGCGCGTCGACGGTCGCGGCGCGCGGGCTCGTGCCCAGCGGATCCGCGCCGAAGTCGACCTCGCCGAATCCACGTTGTTGGGCGCCACCGCGCGAGCCGAAATCGTTGCCACCGACGGCACCGGCCCAGGGCTCGGCGGCCGGCGCTGCACCATATCCGCCCGGACCCGGCAGCTCGAGATCACCGAACCCCGAAGACGTTTCCTTCGAGACCCGCGGCGGCTCGGGGTGCGCCTGACCCGGTGTGTATCCCGGTCCCATCATCGTCTGCGCGACACCGAAGTCGCCGACGCCTCCGCGCGGGGGCGCGCCGAACTCCGCGAACGGATCCGCAGGCGGGGGCGGCGGCGTCTTGCGGGCGGGGAGGTTCCCGTGGGGCGAGACGGCCGGGAGGTTGTGACCAGCGCCGGCGACCGACGGCAGATGCGCTCCCTGCGGCGCGAGGTCGGGGAGGTGCGACGCGACCGCCGGGAGGTGCGAAGCGACGGACGGGAGGTGCGAGGCGACGGACGGGAGATGCGAAGCGACGGACGGGAGATTCCCCGAGGAGACCTCCGGCAGATCGATCTCGCCGAACTTCTGGGTGGAGCCGCGCTTCGCCACGGACGGGAGGTTGCCGCCGACGGACGGGAGATCGACCTCCCCGAACTCCATTTTCGTATTTTTCGCTTTGGGCGAAGGGAGATCGCGCCCGGCGGACACAGCCGGCAGCGCCGCTCCGCCGACCGAGGGAAGATCCTCGAACCCCGGCGTTCCGCGCGGTCCCGATGGTCTCACCGCCGGGAGCTCGACGTCGAACGAAGGCTTGGGGGCGGGCGGCTTCGCGGGGGCGCGCGACCCGTCGGGCTTCGAGCCGAACTCTTGCGTGCCGGTGCTCTTGCGCGCGGGGAGCTCGACGTCGCCGAAGCCCTTCACCGCGGGCGGCCGCGGAGCACGCGCGGCCGGGAGATCGGCGGACGGCCTCGTCGCGGGAAGGTCCGCGGAGGGCTTCGCGCGGGTCGCCGGAAGATCCGCGGAGGGCTTCGCGCGGGTCGCCGGAAGATCCGCGGAGGGCCTCGTCGCCGGGAGATCGGCGCCACGCTGCGCCGGCAGATCGAAATCGCCATGCGTCGCGGGCAGATCGAGGGCGTCGGGCACCGAGAGATCGAGGTCACCGCGCGCGGCGGGCTCGGGCGCTTTCGGCGCGGCAGGAGGATTGGCGCCGGGCGCGAGGCCGCCGAGACCGAGCTGCGTTCCACGCAGGACCGGCTTGCGGATGGGAGGTCGCGCCACGTGCGCCGGCAGTCCGGCCCCTCCGGCGCTGCTCGCAGGGGCGGGGAGATCGTCGTAAGCAGAAGGAGCATCCGCAGAAGGAGGCGCCGCGGACTGCCCGCTCGGGGGCGCCTGTGCGGGTAGCTTCGCCATGCTCTCGCCGGCGCTCGGACCACTCGCTCGGGTCGGCAACGCCGGGAGATCAAGGCCTGCGGAAGGGGAGGCGGGCTGGGTCGGCGGAGCAGCCTCGGCGCTGCTCGGCGGACCAGCTTCACCCGGCTTCTTCACGACGAAAGTCTTCGTGCACTTCGGGCAACGGACGCGCAATCCGGCCGCGGGAATGCGGCGTTCGTCGATCGTGTAAGGCGCCTTGCACGATTCGCACTCGACCTTGACAGGCATCGCGCGGAGCGTACCACGCACCCTATTTACAAGTCGAAAAGCCGAGGTGCCGTCACACGTCGAGACGGCCCACCGGCGTCGAGGAGCGCCTCCCGAGCGAGGTGAGCGGGGCCTCGGAGAGCGTGAACTTTTCGGTGTCGACCGAGCCGCCAACAGCCAGGACAAACAGGGAGGCGGGAAGCCGGGGAGGTCAGAGGGAGGAACCAGAGGGTCTGCCGGACGACGCGAGGACGTAGATGACACCATGGCCGCCAAGACGCTGACGTCCGCGCGCGGCAGCACATGCTCGACCTCCCTCCGATCTCCCTGCCTGTCCGTCTCCCTGTTGGTCCATCGTGGAGGCGAGCGGAAGATTCACGAGCCCTCAGCCGCCGCCGACGAAGTGGACGACCTCGACGAGGTCGCCGGCGGCGAGCGTCGTCGTCGGGTGCTCCTTGCGCGTCACGACGTCTTTGTTGCGTTCGACTGCCACCGGCCCCGTGATGCCGAGCAGCTGCACGAGCTCCGCGACGGTGGTCCCCTCGGGGACGTCCTGCTCGTTGCCGTTGACGAAGATTCGCATGCGGAGTCGGGTCTCGCAGGTTCAGAACTGCTCGAGGAAGCGCACGTCGTTCTCGAACATCATGCGCAGGTCGGGGATGCCATACTTGAGCATCGCCGGGCGCTCGACGCCGGTGCCGAACGCGAAGCCGGTGTACTTCTCCGGATCGATGCCGCAGTGCTCGAAGACGACCGGGTGGATCATCCCGGCACCGAGGATCTCGACGAACCCCGTGCCCTTGCACTGACGACACGACGCGCCCCTCACGGAGCCGCTCCCGCTGCAGAACGTGCACCCCATGTCGACCTCGCAGCCGGGCTCGACGAAGGGGAAATAGCTCGGGCGGAAGCGCACCGCGCGCGCTCCGAAGAGGCGCGTGACGAACTCGGTGAGCACGCCCTTCAGGTGGGCCATGCTCACGCGCTCGTCGACGACGAAGCCCTCCATCTGGTGGAACATCGGCGTGTGCGTCATGTCCTCGTCGCAGCGGAAACAAGGGCCGACCGACACCACCGCGAGCGGCGGCGGGTTCTTCAGCATCTCGCGGATCTGCACGTTCGAGGTGTGCGTGCGCAAGAGCACGCGCGCGTCGGGCTTCCCCTCGGGCGGGCGGACCCAGAACGTGTCGTGCATGTCCATCGCGGGGTGGTCGGGCGGGAACCCGAGCTTCGTGAAGTTGTACTCCTCGAGCTCGACCTGCGGACCGTGCGCGACGGCGAACCCGAGCCCGCGGAAGACCTCGAGGATGTCCTCGCGCACGAGCGACACCGGGTGCAGGTGACCGCGCGGCGCGGGCACGCGGCCGGGCAGCGTCAGATCGAGCGGCGGCGCGTCGAGATCGGCCTGTCGCGCGGCGCGGAGCAGCGTGGCGAGCCGCGCCTCGAAGGCCGCTTCGACCTTCTGCTTCAGCGTGTTCACGCGCTGACCTGCGGCCTTTTTCGCGTCCGCCGGGAGCTTCCCCATCTCCTTGAGGGCGGCGGTCAGCGCGCCGTTGCGGCCGAGGATCTTCGCGTGCGCCGCGCGGAGCGAGAGCTCGTCGCTCGCACCCTCGAGCTCTGCGGCGAATCGTCCCTCGATCTCCGCGAGGGAGGCGTCGAGGCTCACGCTCGGTGAGGTCGGGTCGTTCTCGGACATCGCCACGCGGACTAGCGCAGGTGCGCCGGCGCGTCAGGCGCGAGACGGGCGGCGATCCGGCGGAGAAGCCGGCGGAGAAGCCGGCGGAGAAGCCGGCGGGAGAGAAGCGCTGATCGAGTCCATCACCGTCTGCGCCGGGTTCGTCTTCCCGCCGCTCGCGAGGCTGGTCATCGAGACGTCGTACGCGAGGATCATCAAGACCTGCTGCGTCGTCAGGTCGAACTCTTCTCCGACGGCGCGGAGATCGCCGCCGCGCGCGCTCAACGCCGCGCGGATCTCCTCACGTCCGATCGTGTTGGGCCCGCTCATCTCATTCCCTACCACGACGAGGCACAGCACGCCGCGTGCCTAGTGGTAGCGTGCCGTTCCTGCGCGGCGGTGGCGCGCGTTCGCACGCCCCTCGGGAGAGCGCACCGTCAGTCGCGGAGCTTGAGGATGACCTTCGCGGTCTCGCCGGCCGCGACCTGCGCGCTCGTGGACTTCTTGAGCGTCTCGTCGCCGTCCTTCGCGACGCACGTGATGCTGTGCGCACCCGGGGCGACGCTGATGGTGAAGGGCGTCTTCCCCTTGGGCGAGCCGTCGACGACGCAGGCCGATGCCGGCAGCGTGTTCACGAACAGCTTGCCGTCGCCGCCGGTGGCCGGGGGCGGAGGCGCCGCGGTCGGAGGCGGAGTGGGCTTCGCGACGGCGACGGGACCAGGTCCCGGCGTCGGTGTCGCGACCGCAACGGGAGCAGGCTTGCCCTTCTCGGCGAGCTCGAGCTTCACCGTCTGCTCGGCGTCGTCGCCGAACTCGATCTTCTTCGACAGCTCCTCCATCCCGGGGGCGGTCGCGATGACCGTGTACGACTTCGCCGGATCGAGCTCGATCGCCTGGCCGTCGTCCTTGAGCTCCTTCTTCGTGGAGCCGTCGTCGAGCACCGCCTTCGTCCCCTTGCTCGCGAAGACGAACTTCGTCTTCACGGCCTTGAGCGCGAGCTTCACGTCGTCGACGGTCTTGATCTGACCTGCTTCGAGGGAGACCTTCATCTCCTTCGGGACGTAGCGCGCGCCGGGACCGCTGAACTTGAGCGTGTGATCGCCCGGCTTGAGCGTGTCGTCCTCGACGGGGAGCGCGCGCGGCGAGCCGCCGTCGATCTCTACCTTGAGGCCGGTCTGCGACGAGGCGAGCTTCACGCCCGTCTTCTTCCCCGCGACCTCGAGCGTCAGGTTCGCGATCGCGTCCTTGCCCGGCTCGACGTTCAGCGTGGCCTTCTTCTCGACGTCACCGGCGGTCGCCTTCACGACGTGCGCGCCCGCCGCGACACCCTCGATGCGACAGGTCGTCTCGGTGCACTTCTCGGTGCCGTCGATCGAGATCGAGACCGTCGTTCCCTTCGGCGCCTTGAGGTCGACGTTCACGAGCACGTTGCCCGGGCGATTCGACATGAGGAAGAACGCACCGACGCCCGCGGCCGCGGCGACGACGAGCGCGCCGAGGATCAGCGGCGCGTTGCTGCTGCTCTTCTGACGGATCACCTGCGTCGCATCGGCCGGCCGTAGCGCAGGCGTCGAGATCGGCGCGGGCGCCACGTACGGAGCTTGCGCGTGCGCGTGCTGCTGCTGAGGGGGCAGCGGCGCGGTCATCCCGCCCTGCATCCCCCCCTGCATCCCCCCCTGCATCTGGCCCTGCATCCCGCCCTGCATCCCTCCGCGCGACTTCGACGAAGGAGGCGGCGGCGCGGGCGGCATCGGCATGCCTCCCGGACGATTCGACACGGGACCACCACGCGAGGGGGGTGGCGGCGGCATCGCGCGCTCGGACGCGCGCGAGGGGGGCGGCAGCGGCGGCGCCATCATCCCCATCTGCGTGCCCTTCAGCGGCAACGGCGCGGGCGGCGGTGGAGCGCCGACGTTGTTCGACGACCCACGCATCGTCGCTTGCACGACGGCGTTGTCGTAGACGTGGGTTTTCTCGTCCTCGTCGTCCCAGTCCATGTCCACCATCGCGCCGCGCGCCTGCGCGGACGGAGGCGGCGGCGCGGGCGGCGGGAGGTTACCGCCGCGGACGCTCTGGGGCGGCGGCAACGCGCCGGTGTTCATGCGGCTCGGCGGCGGCGCGATCGGCGGCGTCGACGTACGCGGCATGCTGGGCGGCGGCGCTCCCGGCGGCCCCGGCATCGGCGGCAGCGGCATGCCCACGCCCATCATCGTCTGGTGACGCGGACGCGCTGGCGGCGGCGGCGGGACCGACCGCGAAGGAGGAGGAGGAGGCGGAGCGGCGGACGACTTGCCTCGCCCACTCTCGGCGCCGCCGCGCTTCGACGTGAGCCCCTCGAACACGTCGAGGTCAGATCCCTTGTTGTCGGACATGAGCTGCTCCTGCACCCCTACTGCGTCGGCTTGCGTATCGAAACCACGAGACTCGTGCGCTCGGCCCGCCCGCGGTGGGGGGGGGCGCGAGCCGTTCAGTGACTTCTGGCGCGCTGCCAGTGTCGGGGGGCTCCTCGTTCCCTGAGCGCCGACGATAGACCCCGGAGGCTTAGCAGCGGGGACCCCAAAAGTCCGTTGCATGTAATCCGCGACGGCAGCGGTAGACCAGACCAGACCCTCCGAGAAGGCATAGGCTTGGAGGTCGGCGTAAAGGTCCGCCGCAGACGGATAGCGGTCGTTCGCGTCCCTCGCGAGGGTCCGCATGACGATCTGCTCCACCGCCTCGGGAATCGCGGGATCGACGCGCCGCGGCGGAGCCACGTCCGCCTCCTTGATGCGCTCGAGGATGAGCATCTCGTTGCCGGCGGCGAACAGACGCTTCCGCGTGAGCAGCTCCCACATGCAGATGCCGAGGGAGAACAGGTCGCTCCGACCGTCGAGCTCGCGTCCGCGGACCTGCTCCGGGGACATGTACCCGTACTTTCCCTTGATCGTGCCGATCTGGGTCTTCGAGAGCTTCCCCGCGCTCTTCGCGATGCCGAAGTCGATCAGCTTCACCTCGCCGTCGAACGACACGAGGACGTTCTGCGGCGACACGTCGCGGTGGACGAGCTTCAGCGGGTGGCCGAGCGGATCGCGCATGCGGTGCGCGTACTCGAGCCCCTCGCACGTCTTCATGAAGACATGGAGCAGGAACGAGAGGTCGATCCGGATGCCGAGCTTGTTCGCGCGGTCGAAGACGGCGCGCAGATCGAGGCCGTCGACGTACTGGAGGGCGAGGAAGTATTGCGAATCGACCCGCCCGAGATCGAGCACGCGGCAGATGTTCGGGTGCTCGAGCAGCCCGACGATCTTCGCCTCGTCACGGAACATCCGCACGAACTCTTCGTCGTCGGCGACCTCCGGGAGGATGCGCTTGATCGCGCAGATGGTGCCGTGACGATCGACGGCGCGGAAGATCTCCGCCATGCCGCCCACGTTGACGCGGTCGAGCAGCTCGTAGTGACCAAACTGCTGCGGACCGGCCAAACGTCTCCAGGCTCCTCAGGAACGCCGCTCGGTCGCACGAGCGCCGGCGCGTAGTTCTAGCAATCGCGAGAAGGTACGGTCAATTCGCCGACTTGCGGCGCATCCTTCACCGAGCTCGTCACTTCGGCGGCTGAGCCGGTGCCGGGGCCGGCACGACCGTACCGGGGCGCACCATCTTCTTGCCGAAGTACCGGACTCTTCGTGCCTGGAGGGGCTGCCATACCGTCGGATCGACGACGGGCGTCTGCGGGAAGAGCTCGCGTGCGCTCGGCGCCTGCGCGCGTTCGAGCGTGATGGTTGCGTTCGCGGGCAACGACGTCTTCGCGAGCTCACCGCTGAGGTCGAGGCTACCGCCGAGGCGCAGCTCGAGGCCCTTGGGCGCGATCATGACCTGCGAACAGCCGAGCTGGTGCAACAGCTTCTCGAGGATCACCCCCGCAGGTTGCTCGGACGTCGCGAGCACGAGGGTCCCGTCGTCGTCCGTCACCCCGACGAGCGCCGAGGCCGTACCGAGGTTTCCCGGCGAGGGCACGTCGCCGCCGAAGAGCGACACCGCTCCCGGACCGGGCGATCCGGCGCCGATGGCGAACGAACCGGTCGAGAGCCAGAGCTGGGTCGTCGGCTTCGTCGCCTTGGCAGTCACCGGGACGCTCGCCGGCGCGCTCGTCGAAAGGGCAGGGGCGGAGCCCGAAGGAGCGGGGCCCGCCCCAGGTGTCGTGACGGCGAGCGCGAGCACCGGCTGCTTCGGTTGCTTGTCCGTCGCGACCTTCACCGCGCGTGGGTCGACCTTGAGCACGCGGGCGCGCACCTCGGGGTGCTTCGCATCGGGGCGGATCGTCGTCGTCGCGATCGCATAGGGGAAGCCGTGCTGCGGCAGCCCCTTCGTGCGCCACACGCCCTCTCCGGGATCGGCCGGCGCGACCCGCGGGACGAGCTTCTCGCCGGGGAGCACCGAGCGGAGCGTGAGGTACATGAAGTCGCGCCCGTCGCGCGCGATGTACCGTGGGAAGAGCATGTGCGGCATGCCCTTGATCATGCGTCGCGCGCGGAAGCTCCAACCGGGGAGCTGCGGGACGGAGTTCTCGGCCTCCCAATCCCCCTGCAGCCCGCGCATCAGATCGGGGAGCTCGCCGTTCGGTGCGACGCGATAGAACTCGAAGCCGGTGTGCCCCGCGTTCATGTCGAGGTGCATGCCCTGCGTGCAACGGGCCGAAATCATCCCGCGTCCGAGCAGCTCCGGCGTCATGTCGTAGCCGAAGAAGTACCCGACGAAGCCGTCCTTCGTGATGCACACGCCGCTGCGCGTGGTGTGGATGCTGTCCGTCGAGCCCGGCGGCGTGCCTCCCCACTTCACCTGCTTGTAGGGATTGAGCTGTCCGTCTTTCACGAGCGGCACGAGGTTCTGTCGGAACGACTGGATCTCGTCGGGCACCTCGGGCTGTCCGTCGGGCCAGGTCCCGATCGACGTGCTGCCGTCGCGCATCTCGGCGACCGTGCCCGCATAGGGCTTCGGCGGCAGATACATCACGCCGTCGACCTGCATGCCGCCCTCGAAGTGGATCGCCTGGAAGCCGCCGTTGAACCCTGCGACGAGCTTGTTCAACACCTCGGGCGTGCGCGGGATCTGTCCGGTGCCGACCTCTCCGGTCGCCGACACGGGCTCGACGGTGCCCGCCATCATGTGGAGCGCGACCTGCCGCGGATCCCAGAGCGTGACGTACACGCGCGCGTAAGGGCGCGTCGGATCGGTGCGCACGAACGTCTGCACGAACGCGCTCGGGACGCCCGCGTTCTTCCCGACGAAGGGATCGTCGTCGGTGCCGAGCCACACGCCCTCGTTCGGCAGCGGCGGCTTCACGACCACGTCGAGCTGCGCGGGCGGCCAGCCGATCTCCGGATCGGTGTACGTCGGCTTGATCTTCGCCGACCCGAGATCCTGTGCGACCTCCTTCGCGGCATCCTCTGCGAACACGCCGGGGAACTTGCTCTTCAACGTGTCGCGCGTCTTGAACGCGTGGTACTCGAGGAACTCGATGAACTGCGGCCCGAGCCACGACACGGCGCGCACGCGGTCGACGGTCCAGGTGATCAGATCGCCGGGCTTCGCCTTCACGACCTTCTCGAACCGCGCGCGCTCCGCGCCGACGACGGCGTTGTCCGCGCGACGATCGACGACGATCTTCTGACCGTCCGCCATCACCTCGAGGGGCGCTTCTTTTTCGGAGACATGCGTGCCGCCGGAGACCCACGCGAGCGACGCTGCGGTCGCGGGCGGATCGACCGTGTAGTGACGTCGCTGCACGCCCTTCGTCGAGCCGGTGCGCTGCAGGTTCGCGATCGCGTTCTGCGCCTTGTTGAACTTCTTCCAGCCGTCTGTGCCGTGCGGATCCTCGCACGAGAGATCGTAGAGATCGAACCCCATGGTCGAGCCTCCGGCAGCCGTCGCGAACGCGACCCACTCGCCGTCGACGACCGGCTTCGTCTCGTCGACGCCCGCGGTCCTCGTCAGCTGGTGCACGCCCTCGAGCGAGACGACGACGCCCTCGGGGGAGCGACGCGCGCGCACGAGATAGATGTCGTGCTGCGACTCGCCCTTGGCCTTGGCGCGGACGACGGCGCGCGACTTCCCTTCGAGGGTCCTGCCGAAGCTCGGCGGTGGGTCGATCCACGCGACGTCCTCGCCCACCGCCTCGAGCCCCTCGCTCGCGAGCGCGCGCGCGAGCGCATCGGAGGGATTGCGCGCGTCGGCGGGCACCGTCGTGCGTCCGTGCATCGCCCACGCGACGAGGCCCACGAGCGGTACGAGGCGCAGCGCGAAGCGCAGATGAGAGCGCACCCGCGATGGACGCGTGGGACGGCCGTCCGCTTCCAGCGCGGGCCGCACGCCCACGTCGGGCGACGGGGCGGCCGCGTTTCGGGGAGGGGTGGAGACGGCGGTCATGGATTTACGGGGCCGATGCGTGAACGGTCGAGGACGGCCCCTTCACGACGCCTACCAGAGTCGGGGGGGCCACTGCCACTCGGGAGCAGGACGGGTGCCGCACGCGTCGGTCTTCACGGCCGGGGCCGGCGTCACGGCAGAGCGGGTCCGTCGTCGTCACTCGTGCCCCCGCGCGCCCCGGCGCGGACGTGACGCGACGAGTCGATGTCACCGAAGGGGCTCGAGGGACCGCTTCCACGGCGTGGTGCAGTGCCCGTCACCGGAAGACCCCGCGCAGGGGGCGGGATCGGTCGCAGGTCCCACGACGACCATCAGCGACTCGGACGCCCACGGGAGCTGGCTACGCCACGCATCGATGAACGAGCGGTGATTCTTCTCGATCCGTGCGGCCATCTCCTGCGACGAGAGGCGCTCGAGACGCGCGCGGATCCGCGCCCTGACGTCGTCGTTCGGCGCGACGGCATACGCGCGTTCCAGCTGCGCGATCGCCAGATCACGCTCGCCCGCGCGTTCGAGCAGGATCGCGCCGCTGAGCGACAGCGTGTCGATCCTGAACCCGAGCTCCACGGCGCGCTGCGCGGACTTCGCGCCTGCAACTTGCCACGTTCGCTTGTCGTCGGGTGGAAGGAACTGCGAGCACTCGTACATCAAGCAGGTCGCGTGTGCGCCCCACACGTCGGCGTCGTTCGGGAGCTCCTCGGTGCCGTGCGCGAGGAGCGCGCGAAGGTGTTCGAGCTCGATGCGTGACGGATTCGTCACCTGCATCGTGACGAGCGTGGAGGCGAAGCGGTACGCCGGCCGGAACGTGGGATCGAGGGTCGTCAGCGTCTCGAGGAGCTGGGTCGAGTGCTCGAATCGCTTGTTGTGCCCGACGTGATCGCCGTACTGATAGAGCAACGAGGCCCACAGGACGGCGGCCGTCGCGTCGGTGTACCCGAGCGACATCGCGCGGACGTACTGCGGCGGCGGCAGCGGGTAGACGTCCGACGTCTGGAACACCTTCTCGAGTCGCGCGCGCAAACGCGTGCGCAGCCCGTCGACCCCCGCCATGGCTGCGAGGACGGCCACGACGGCGACCGTGGAACGGAGCTTCTGACGCATCACTCCAGGTCGGACGATACGACGAGTGCGGGGTTCGGGACCAGCGCCGCGCCCTCGCGGCGGGCAGTGCGCTCGAACGTGGAGACGACGCCGTCGCCGTCGAGATCGCCTTGCGCAACGATGCGAAGCGGTATGCCCCGATCGGGGTCCACGTCGACGCGGTAGGCGTACCAGTGGGGCTCGTCGATCGAGAAATCAAGCGCGCGGAACGTGGGGTGATCCCAGCTCCCGGCGGGATCGTCGACTGGGGCGCCGCGCGGGACGATGGCGGGCGTCAGCGGCGTGCTCGAAAGCGGCGTGCCCGACACGCCCGCCTGCGACCCGTGCAACGCGCCTGCTTGGATCAGACGATCGAGGTTCTGGCTCGCCTCCGCCGTTCGCGTGAGCCGGATCGCGCGGAGGCAGGATGGCACCGTGGCCGCGAGCATCGCCGCCATCACGGCGACGACGACCGCCGCGTCGACGGCGCCCACGCCGCGCTGGGATGCTCGGCTCACTCCCCCTCGTTCAAGATGCGCAGCGAGTCGCGGACGGCGTCACCCATCGGTCCACCGTGGCCGGTCAGCTCGAAGGTCGAGTGGGTGCCGTTGCCGTCGAGATCGCCGGTCGCCAAGGCTGTGAAGGCCGCCGCGGTCCCGGCGCCGCCGTTGCTGCCGTACTGATAGGAGTAATACTGCGGCTCGTTGATGCTGAACCTGAGGCAAGTCCAACCCGGCTGACCCCATTGCGCGCCGGGGACCACGACCTTGGACCCGAGCGGCACCGGGGACGGCGTCAACGGCGTGGTGGGACAGAACTGGTGGACGAAAACGTTCGGGTCCCCGTTGAACGGGACCTCTTGCTGGTACTGCGCACGCGAGCCCGTCTCTATGCCGCCGAGGTTCGCCGTGGCCTCGGCGGTCTTCGACTGCTTGAGGTATCGCGACACGCCGTAGAGGGCGAGCGCGCTCAAGATGCCGATGATCGCGACCACGATCATCAGCTCGACCAACGTGAACCCGCAACTGGCCTTCCTCATCGCCGTGACCCCTCGGAAAAACAACGCGGCCTGAAGCTTTGCACTCCAGGCCGCGTCTTGGGAAGGTCTCATCCGTCTTCCGACGGGAGCCGGCTCACTCGTCTTCGTTCAGGATGACCAGCGAGACGCGCCTCGCGTCACCGGTCTCCGGGTTGCCGGCGCCGTTCAGCGTGAACGTCGAGAAGGTGTTGTTGCCATCGAGATCACCCGTGGCCAGAGCGCTGTACGTGGCCCCGCCGCCTACGCCCTGGGATTGGTAGCCGTAGGAGTAGAACTGCGGCTCGTTGATCGAGAACTTGAGGCACGTCCAGGTCGGCGTGCTCCAGGAGCCGACGGGAGCGGTGACCTTCGAGGCCGGGGGGATTGCGATCGGGGTCAGCCCGTTCTGGGTGGGGCAGAACACGTGCACGAAGGGGCCGAGGCCGCTCGGAGCGGTGCTGTCGGTGTCCTGCTGGTACATGTTCTTCGAGCCGGTCTCGATCGACCCGAGGTTTCGGGTGGCCTCGGCCGTCTTCGAGTGCTTCAGGTAGCGGCTGACGCCGTAGATGGCGAGCGCGGCGAGGACGCCGATGATCGCGACGACGATCATGAGCTCGACGAGAGTGAAACCTTCTTGATCGCGCTTGCGCAGGAGAGCCTTGAACATGTGTCTTCCTCCGAGTCATCGGTCGGTTTCACCATCGTGGCCCGACCGAGGGAGGCCACGCGGTTTTCTTGTCCGAGCGCGTCGCCAATGGGCGAGAGCGCACGGGAAATCATTCGTCGGAGTCTACGCTCGTGACCGTCGATTCGAACGACGAGATCCAGAACTGGGATTGCTTCTGATCGTCATTGAGATTCCCGACGGCCTTGGCGACGAACCAAGGGTCGTTGGCCACCGGAAATGCGCGTCCGCCGACATTGGGCGCCGCGCCGGTCGGTGCGCCGGCCACGGCCGAGTAGCGGTAGTAGACGGCTCCGTCGGCCTGGATGTTGAGGGTGCGGAAGCCGAGGCAGACCGCGGCGCTGCACGCGGCTGGGTTCCAGATCTCCTTGTTGGAGCTCGGCGGCGTCGTGGGATAATGCGTGTCGATGTTCCCGACGCTGACGTCCAAGTATCGGAGCGACTCGCCGCGATAGGTCTCTTGCGATCCCTTGATGGAGCCGAGCATCGCAGTGGCCTCGGCGGCCTTTGCGGCGCGCGCCCATCGTGCGTAACCGACGGTCGCGAGCAGCGCGAGGACGCCGATGATGGCCACCGTGATCATCAGCTCGACGAGGGTGAACCCCGTCTCGCTCGGTGACCCTGCGCGGTGCATCGTCTTCCTCACGACGGGTTCGCCTAAGCAACGACCCTGCCAACCTCCGGGGGGCAGGCGAAGCTCTGCGAAGCTCGCATGGTTTGGCGGTATTTGCCGGTCGATGGGGCCCTGCGGCCGAGCCTGCTTCATAAACGCTCCTTTCCCTACGTGACGTGGTTCGTCACCCGCTCTTCGGCTCACGTGACGAAGAACGTCCAGGCTCGTCATCGTCAGGCGATTCTTCTCCCGAATCGAGACCGAGCTTGCCGAGACGATATCGCAGCGAGCGAAACGTGACGTGCAGCAGCTTCGCGGCTTGCGTGCGGACGCCGCCGGTGCGCTCGAGTGCCTGCAGGATGAGGCGTCGTTCGGCCTCGGCCATGACCGCATCGAGATCGCATCCATCGGCGGGCAGCTCGAGGAGCGTTGGGGCAGCGGACGATACGCGACCCGATATCGAGCTCGGCAGATCGCCGAGCGCGACGACGGGACTCTGCGCCAAGGTGACCGCGCGCTCGATCGCGTTCTCCAGCTCGCGAACGTTCCCTGGGAAGGCGTACGCGAGGATCGCGCGCATCGCCTCCGGCGCGATCCCGCGGATGGTCTTGCCGTGCTCCTCCGCAAACCGGTGCACGAAGTGCTCGGCGAGGGGCGGCACGTCTTCGCTGCGCGCGCGCAAGGGCGGCACCTCGATGCGGATGATGTTCAATCGATAATAGAGGTCCTGTCGGAAACGCCCTTCCGCAACGTCCTTCTCGACGTCGCGATTCGTCGCGGCAATGAGCCTCACGTCGACGGACAGCTCGGCCGTGGCGCCGACCGGGCGCACCTTTCGCTCCTGGAGCACGCGGAGGAGCTTCACCTGCAGGTTCAGCGGCAGCTCGCCGATCTCGTCGAGGAGGACCGTGCCCCCGTCGGCGTCACGGAAGAGGCCCGCGTGGCGCCCGGCGGCTCCGGTGAAGGCTCCCTTCTCGTGGCCGAAGAGCTCGCTTTCCATGAGGTTCTCGGGGAGCGCCCCGCAGTTCACCACGAGGAACGGCTTGTTGGCGCGATCGGAGCAGGAATGGATGGCGCGCGCGATACGCTCTTTGCCGGTGCCGCTCTCTCCCGTGACGAGAATGGTGGTGCGCGAGGACGCGACGCGCTGGATGAGATCGGCGATCGCGCGCATCGGCGCGCTCTTCCCCAGGAGCTCGAGCGGCTCGGGCACCGCCTCGGCGAGCCTCGCGCGGAGCCGCGCGTTCTCGAGGACGATGGCGCTCTTTTCGAGGGCACGTCCGACCAGCAGCCGGAGCTCCGCGGTCTGGAACGGTTTGGCGACGAAGTCGTAGGCACCCCGCCGCATGGCGTCGAGCGCCGTCTCGACGGTGGAATGGGCGGTCATGACGATGACCTCGGTCGCGGGAGTCCTGGCCTTGGCGGCCTCGAGGACCTCGATGCCGCTGCCGTCCGGCATGAGGAGATCCGTCAACACGACCGCGAACGGCGCGGGAGCATTCGCGATCGCCTCTTTGGCCCGAGCGAGGCCGGGCACGGTGACGACGTCGATCCCTTCGCGGCGGAGGAGGATCGACACCATCTCGCGCAGGCCCGGCTCGTCGTCGACGACGAGTACGCGTACGGACGTCGCCGGTGGCTCTACGGAAGGCTTCACGATCGAGGGAAGTGTAGCGACGCGCTCATGATCGGGAAAAGAAACCCCGAAGGTCGGCGGCGAGTAGCTCGCTCGCGTCGATCCAGGTGACGTCGGCTTTCGCGAGCCAGGTTCGCTGCCGCCGCGCGAAGATCTTCGTCGCGCGGACGATGGTCGACGCGAGGTCGTCCAGCGGAAGAACGCCTTCGACGTGCGCCTTCACCTCGGCGTAGCCGACGGCGCCCATCGCCCGCGCGCCCGCGTGGCCGCGCTCGATCATGCGACGGACCTCGTCGATCCAACCCGCAGCGAGCATCTCGTCGATGCGCTTCGCGATCCGCGTCTCGAGGACCTCGCGCGGGTGCTTGAGCGACACGAGGCGCGCGCGGTGGCGTTCCGTGCGGAAACCGTGCTCCTTCTGCCAGTCCGAGAGCGGTCGGCCGGTGATGGCGTGGACCTCGAGGGCGCGCACGACACGCACCGTGTCGTTCGGGTGGAGGCGCGTGGCGGCGTCCGGATCGACCGTCGCGAGCCGCGCGTGGAGCGCCTTGTTCCCGATCCGCGCCGCCTCCTGCTGCAATGCGAGGCGGACCTCCACCGGCGCGCGCGGTGCATCCGCGAGGCCGTGGAGCAGCGCCCGCACCCAGAGATAGGTGCCGCCGCAGACGATGGGGACGCGGCCGCGCGCGCGCGTCTCTTCGATCGCGCGGTCGGCGAGCTCGACGAACCACGCAGCATCGAACGGCTCGTCCGGCTCGGCGACGTCGATCAGGTGGTGGGGCACCGCGCCGAGCTCTTCCGCGGTCGGCTTGCCGCTCCCGACGTCGAACCCGCGGTAGACCTGCACGCTGTCGGCCCCGATGATCTCGGCGTCGAAGCGCCGCGCCAGATCGAGGGCGAACCGTGTCTTTCCCGAGGCGGTCTCCCCGACCACGACGAGGAGCTCGTCGGGCTCGACCGGACGCCGCGCGCCGGGGAGGATGACCGTCTGAATCGTCATCTCGGCCGCACGCATCCAGTTAACACGTAATCGGGACGTTCCTCACCACCTCTCGTCACGCGCCGCTCTCTTCCCGAGGAGGGCCGAGGAGGAAGGGGACCCCCGACGAGGCGGGCGCAGGCTTTCCGCAACCGCTCCTCCGAGCTACGGGCAGGAACTTCATGAGCGCTCCGAAGGCCCATCACAAGGTCGTGATCATCGGCTCCGGCCCCGCCGGACTCACCGCGGCGATCTACGCCGCGCGCGCGAACCTCGCGCCGCTGTGTATCGAGGGGTGGTCCGCCGGTGGTCAGCTGATGATCACGAACGACGTCGAGAACTACCCCGGCTTCCCGAAGGGCATCACCGGCCCCGAGCTGATGAAGGAGTTCCGCGCCCAGGCCGAGCGCTTCGGCACGAAGCTCGTGACGGCCGACGTCACGAAGATCGACTTCTCGAAGCGCCCCTTCGAGGCCTGGGTCGAGGACGATCTCTACGCGGGCGACTCCGTGATCATCTCCACCGGCGCGTCGGCGCGTTGGCTCGAGATCCCGACGGAGAAGCCGCTCATGGGGCGCGGCGTCTCGGCCTGCGCCGTGTGCGACGGCGCCTTCTTCAAGGGCGAGGACGTCATCGTCGTCGGCGGCGGCGACACCGCGATGGAAGAGGCGAACTACCTCACCGGCATGTGCAAGAGCGTGACCCTCGTGCACCGCCGTCGCGAGTTCCGCGCGTCGAAGATCATGCAGGAGCGCGTCTTCAAGAACCCGAAGATCACGATCGTGTGGGACTCCGCCGTCGAAGAGGTCAAGGACGTCGCCGCCGGCCGCGTGACCTCCGCGATCGTCAAGAACCTCGTGTCCGGCGAGAAGACCGAGATCCCGATCGGCGCCGTCTTCGTCGCGATCGGCCACGAGCCGAACACGCAGCTCTTCAAGGGCGTGCTCGACCTGCACGACAACGGCTACCTCAAGACGAAGGCCGGGACGACGCAGACGAGCATCGAAGGCGTCTTCGCCTCGGGAGACGTGCAGGACTTCGTCTACCGGCAGGCCGTGACGGCGGCGGGGACGGGATGCATGGCCGCGCTCGAAGCGGAGCGCTGGCTCGCCACCCAAGAATCGCACTGACGTTTCGCGTGCTCTCGCCGCGATCGCCGCACGCGATCGTTCACGTTCCATGGGCACGTTCACGTGCACGGCGAGAGTGCTTCGCGCCTGCGCTCTCGACGCCGGCGACGACGGTGAGCCTGTCGAACCAGCGTTTTCAGTGCGCATGCCCGTCTCGCCCGTGAACGTGCACGTACGTGCACGTGCCCGTGAGACGTGAACGAATCTCGCCCGACAGCGCTGCGTGCGCGAGCAGCGAACGATCGGGCGAGGCGCAGCGTGGCGGGTTCTCCGAGCGCTGTTCATTCTCCGAGTGCCGCTGTTAGGATGCCTCCCGCATGGCGGCGTCCGCGGTCAGCCCCGACGTCCTCTCCAAAGAGGAGCAGATCGCGAAGATCCACATCTTCGCGGGGCTGCGTCCGGAGGCGTTGCGCTTGGTGGCCCAGGTCGCGATCGAGGAGCAACACTCGACGGGCACCGTGATCTTCAAGCACGGCGACATCGGCGAGAAGCTCTACGTCATCATCGAAGGCCGCGTGCGGATCACGCGCGAAGTGCAGGGGATGGGTGAGGAGGCCCTCGCGATCGTCGGCCCCGGCGACGTCTTCGGCGAGATGGCGCTCCTCGACGACTCGGCGCGCTCTGCCGACGCGCGCGTCCACGAGCGCTGCCGCCTCCTCGCGATCCACCGTGACTCGTTCGAAGATCTGCTCTTCGTGCACAAGGACCTCGCCTACGAGGTCCTGTGGAACATGGTCCGCATGCTCACGCGAAGGCTCCGCGAAACGAACGAGAAGTTCGCGATGATGGCCTTCGCAGCGAAATTCTGAATCTCTGGTCGCGATTGTCGAAATCGACAGGCCTGATCGATTGAACACGGAGGCACGGAGGCACGGAGCTCCCTGAAGTGCTG
>JBKJQC010001037.1:0-2605 GCA_046593995.1 Polyangiales bacterium | reverse complement strand
GTGACGTTCATCGCAGGTATTCGCGAACGGCGATCGCGACGCGGCGCGCGTGGGCGAGCACCGTCAGGGTGGGGTGCCGATCGCCCGCGGTCGGAAGAGCCCCGGAGTCCGCCACCCCACGCTGACCGTGCTCGCCCACGCGCGCCGCGTCGCGATCGCCGTTCGCGAATACCTGCGGTGAACGTCACCCATACGCGGTCGCGCGCATGGATCAGGGCCTGCTCTTGGGATCGGTCCCGCCGCTGCGGTAGTCCGTCGGGTTGATGCCGTGCTTCCGACACAGCCGATAGAAGCTCTCGCGCTCCCACCGTCACGAAGGACGCTTCGCAGAGTTCCAGCCGAGAGAGAGCCGAGTGCTACGCTGGCGGGCAGAGGGCCTTACCATGAACCGCCGTTTCCTAGTTGCCGTGCTCAGTATTTCGGTCGCCGGCTGCGGCGGCTCCAGCGTCATCGAAGCGGGCGCGCCTACGGGGACCGCCGACGGGCCCTGCTACGACAACGGCACCTGCAACGCCGGCTTGGCGTGCGTCGCGAGCGTCTGCACGGCAGGCGACGCGACGACCGACGACGCGCCGAGCGCGGACACGACGCCGCTCGCCGACAGTAGTCCGACGGATGACGGAACCGACGTGATCGCCGCCGACAGCACGACGACCGGCGACACCGCGAGGCCGGCGGACACGGGCAGCGCCTCCGGCGACAGCGTGGCAGCGACTGACACCAGCAACGTGACCACGGACGGTGCAGGCGCGGACACGACCGGAACCTCCGACGCGCTCGGGTCGGACACGACGGACGGCGCTATCGCGACGGACAGCGCGACGGACAGCGCCATCGCGACGGACAGCGCGACGGACGCCGCGACGGATGCCGCGGACGCGGCGCGGCCACCCTACGTCGAGACCACCATCACCGGGTCATGCGACGCGCTCGGTTCCGCGTTCGACGTGACGGGTGCGCGCGGCGACGACGTCGCGTCGAGCAAGGCGGGGCTGCCCTTCGCGTTCGACTTCTTCGGCACCGCCGTCACCGACTGGTCGATGACCTCGAACGGCTTCGCGCAGTTGTGGGCGTCCGCCGGCGGCGGCGTGAGCACCGCCTCCGCGAACGTCGCCATCCCCACCGCCGCACAGCCGAACGGTCTTCTCGCACCGTTCTGGGACGACCTCGCGGTCGATCCGAGCGACTCCAGCAGCGCCCGCGCCGCGGTCATCGGGAACGCGCCCAACCGCCGCTTCGTCATCGATTGGACCCACTGGACGACGAAAGGCGAGACGACCAATCGCGTGTCGTTCCAGGTCAAGCTGTACGAGACGACGAACGTGATCGAGTTCCACTATTGCGGGATGCAGCCTGCCGGCAACGCACGCGCCACCGGTTCGTCGGCGACCGTCGGACTCGAGAGTCTCACCGGCGGCATCGGCGTGCAGCACTCGTTCAACACGGCGAGCGCGGTCGCGTCGAACCAGGCGCTCCGTTTCACGCCCTAGACAGCGCCCGAGACCGCGCGCGGCCGGACGTGGCGATCACGCTTTCTTACTCGGAGGTTCGCTCATGATGATGAATACCCGCGGCACGATGTGTCTGCTCGGTCTGCTCGGCGCCGCGGCCATCGGCTGTAGTGACGGAAGCACGGTCGTGGACCAGGGGACGCCCGCCGGAACGAACGGCGGCCCCTGCTACGGCAACGGCAGCTGCAACGCGGGGCTCTCCTGCGTCGCGAGCGTGTGCGGCGGAGCCGACGCCACCGCAGACGACTCCGCCGGGAACGACACCGCGACGACCGGCGACGCACCTCCCACCGCCGACTCCGCGGCCACCGATGCCAACGCCACCGCCGACGCGCCGGCGACCGACTCTGCCGGCGGCGACGCCACGCCTCTCCCCTACGCCACGACGACCCTCGCCGCGGCCTGCGACGACCTCGGCGCAGCGTTCAACGTGAACGGGGTGAAGGGGGACGACACGTCCTCGAACAAGACCGCGCTCCCCTTCGCGTTCTCCTTCTTCGGCAGCGCAGTGACGGAGTGGTCGATGTCCTCCAACGGCTTCGCGCAGCTCTGGGCATCGTCGAGCGGCGGAACGAGCACGGAGGGTGCGAACGTCACGATCCCCACCGCCGGTCAGCCCAACGGGCTCGTCGCGCCGTTCTGGGATGATCTCGCGGTCGACGCGAGCAACTCGAGCGAGGCACGCGCGGGAGCTCTCGGAACGGCGCCGAATCGCCGGTTCGTCATCTCGTGGGTGCACTGGACGACGAAAGGGGACCCGAACAATCGAGTCTCGTTCCAGGCGAAGCTCTTCGAGACGACCAACGTCATCGAGCTCCACTACTGCGGCATGCAGCCCGCCGACAACGCGCGCGCGAATGGCTCCTCGGCCACCGTCGGCCTCGAGAGCCTCTCGGGTACTGCGGGCGTCCTCCACGCGTTCAACGTCGCGAACAGCGTAGGCACGAACAAGGCGCTGCGCTTCACGCCGTGAGCGATGGGCCGCCCGCGGCCCCGCGCTGAGTGCACTAAATCACCGGTCGCAATTCTCGAAGCGTATCGATCGATTGAACACGGAGGCACGGAGGCACGGAGATCCGAGAAAACAGGGAGCC
>JBKJQC010001028.1:0-6531 GCA_046593995.1 Polyangiales bacterium | reverse complement strand
GGCTCCCTGTTTTTCTGCGTGGCGCGATCACGGCGAAGCCAGCCAGAGCGGCGAAGACCTCGGCGCGAAGCGGGCGGCAGCACTCTCGAGAACCTCCGTGCCTCCGTGCCTCCGTGTTCAATCGATCAGGTACGCCGAGTTCGAGAATCGAGATCGCTGATTTAGAAGCGGTAGCCGAGGACCAACGCCCGCGCGAGCAGTCCCCAGCCGTCCACGGCGAGGAACAACAACAGCTTCAGCGGCAGCGACACCTGCGACGGCGAGAGCGACGCGAGGCCCGCCGCGACGAGCACGTTGGCGACGACGAGATCGAGCACGAGGAACGGGAGGAAGATCGCGACGCCGAGTGCGAACGCGCGATTGAGCTCGCTCACGAGGAACGCCGGGACGATGACGGCGAGATCGCCCTCCGTGACCGCGTCGCGCAGCTCGGGAGGACGCGCCGCCTTTGCGAGGCCGAGGAAGCGCGCAGTCTCCTTCGGGGTCGCGTTCGCGCGGAGGAAGCTCCGGAGCGGCTCGCCGATCGCGCGGATCGTCTCGGTGACCAGGGTCGGCGTGTCCATCTCGCCGGCCTTCGCGACGATGGGCGCGCCGCGCGCCGCGATCGCGGAGCCGACCGGCGCCATCGCGACCGCAGAGAGCACCGCCGCGAGCGCGAGGATCACGGTGTTCGACGGCACGTTCTGCGCGCCGAGCGCGCTCCGCGCGATCTGCAGGACCGTCGAGATCTTCACGAAGGCCGTCGTCGCCATGAAGATCAGCGGCAACAACGACACGAGCGCGAGGACGACGACGAGGAAGATCGGTCGCGAGAGCGCGTCCCCCGTGTTCATCGCGCGCGAGCCTATCAGCTGCGGAGCTCCGGCAGCCGGAATCGTCCGATCACGTTCCGGAGCTGCTGCGCCGCGCGCGGATCCTCGACCCCCTGGAGCTCGACCCCGACGAGCGCGCCGTCCTTGCGCAGCACCATGTGTCCGCTCCGGATCCTCATGCGCCCGGCGACGTCGCGGATCTCGACGAGGACGCGCGCCGCGAGCCGCCCGCGCACGACCCGGGCCTTGCCGTTCACGAACTCCACCTTGGCGATCGTGCGCGCCCGATCGACCGAGACGTAGAGCGCGACGAGCGCGACGACGGCCACGATCACGGCGAGGTGCGTGAACGTCACCGCGCGATCCCGTGACGATGTCCCTGCGGCGTCGAGACGACGACGCCGTCCCGGGTCACGGTCACGCCCTCCCCCTCGTCGACGTGACCTACGATCGTCACCCACGACGGGATGCGCGCGTCCGCAGGCACCGCGGCGAGCAGCGCATAATCCTCGCCGCCGGCGAGCATGGCCGTCTCGTGCGCGATGCCGAGGCGATCGGCGAGCGCTACGACGTCGGGCGAACGAGGGAGCGACGCGAGCTCGAGGACGAGCCGAACGCCGCTGGCGAGCGCGACGTGGCCCGCGTCCTGCGCGAGGCCGTCGGAGACGTCGATCATGGCGTGCGCGACGAGCGCGAGCGCCGCGGAGGCCGAGCGCAGCACGGGAGGTCTGCGCCACACGTCGATCGCGCGCTCTCCATGGCTCGATGGACAGAGCCCCGCGCGCAGGGCCGCGAGCCCGACGGCGGCCTCGCCGACCGCGCCCGCGAGCACCAGCAGATCGCCCGCGCGCGCGCCGGATCGCCGAATCACGGTGTCGACCGTGCCCACGACGGTCGTCGTGATGGAGACGACCGGGCCGTCCGACAGGTTCCCGCCGATCACGGTCGCACCGAGCGCGTCAGCCGCAGCGCGCTGGCCTCGTGCGATCGCGTCGACGTCGGCTTCTGCGAACCCGAGCGGCAAGGTCCACGCGGCGAGCGCGGCGAGCGGACGCGCGCCCATCGCGAGGACGTCGCTCGCGGCGGCCACCGTGGCGCGGTACCCGACGTCCTCGAACGAGAGCCATGCGCGACGGAAGTGCACGCCCTCGACCGAGGCATCGATCGTCCACACGAGCCGGCCGAGCGCCTGGAGGACCGCTGCGTCGTCCCCGATCCCGAGCTCGACGCCCTCCCCTCCGTGAGCGCCCTCGCGCGGGCCGAGGAGCCCTGCGATGCGCGCGATCCGCGCGAACTCGTCGCTCATTCGATCGCCTTCGGATCCTCGGTCAGCCCAGGATCGGGAAGCGAACGGTGAAGACAGAGCCCATGCCGCGCCCGGCGCGCGCGCTCGCCGGTCCGGAGGAGGACGGCGCGACGTTGCCGTTCGCCTCGACGGCGATCGTGCCGCCGTGCATCTCGACGATCCGCTTCACGATGGACAAGCCGAGGCCGGTGCCTCCGTGCTCGCGCGTGGAGGAGCCGTCGACCTGGTAGAAGGCGTCGAAGATGCGACTGCGCTCGGTCGTGGGGATGCCGATCCCGGTGTCCTCGACGCGCGCGATGATCGCGGTCGGCCGCGTCGCGAAGAGCACGAATCCGATGTCGTCCTCCGGCTCGGCGCCGCCGCCCTGCTCGGTCTCCGCCACGAGACGGATCGTCCCGCCGCTCGGCGTGAACTTGAGGGCGTTCTCGGCGAGGTTGAGGAACACCTGCCGGAGGCGCTCGACGTCTCCCCGCATCATCGGGATGTACGGGCCGACCTCGACCTCGAGCGCGAGACCTTTGCGCTTCGCCGCAGGGAGGAGCGTGGTCGCGACGTCCTTCAGGACGTCGCCGATCTGCACGTCACCCATGGTGAGCGAGAGCGTGCCGCTCTCCATCTTCGACTGATCGAGGAGGCTCTTGATCAGAGCGAGGAGCTGCTCGCCCTTCTCGCGGATCGTCTGCACGAACTCGAGCTGCTCGGGCGCCATCGGTCCACCGATGCCCTCGGCGAGCATCTCGCTGTAGCCGAGGATCGAGGTCAGCGGCGTGCGCAGCTCGTGGCTCACCGTCGCGAGGAAGTTCGACTTCAGCCGATCGAGCTCCTTCAGCTTCTCGAACGACTCCGTCAGCTTCGCGTTCTGCTCCTGCAGCTCGCGGTAGCTCTCGCGCACGCTCGCGAGGTGCATCTGCGACGTGAGGAGGGCGCGGTGTCCGCTGAAGAGGATCAGATCGAGCACCGACTGCAGGTGGCGCGCAATCTTGGTGACGGTCTCGCCGCGGGCGCGCGGCATCTTCGGGAGGAGGTCCTTCGCGCGCTCGGGATCGACGCCGGTGTCGATGCGGAGGAGCGAGCGCGGCACCTCACGCACCTCGGCGGGGAGGAACGGTCCGATGATGACGCGACCGAGCCGCCGACCGTCGTAGTCGAGCCCGATGATCCGATAGAGGGCGCCGGTGAAGCACGGATGGGTCACGTCGCCGCCGGCGCCGGGATCCCCCGATTTCACGGCGTTCACCGTGGATCCGCACGCGGCGCGCGCGTCGCGGAGGCCCTGGACGTAGTTGCAGATCTGCTGATCCTGGACGGCGTCCGCGAGCAGCTGCCCGTCCTGCGCGTAGATGCGCACCGGGATCCCGAAGAGGGCGAAGAACGACTTGCAGACCTCCCCGAGGGCCTCGCGATCGACGAGATCCTCGAGTCGCAGCCCGTGCCCGAGCGTCAGCGCGTCGAGCGTCATGTCCCGCGGCTCTTCCCGGCGGCGCTCGCGCGGCGTGACGTCCGTCTCCTTGCCCGCGCTCATGGTGCCACCTTCTTCGCGGGCTTCACGGGCACGGCGCCGGACGAGCGCGGATCCTTCCCGAGCGCGGCGTCGATGAGGCGCTGCGGATCGTCTTTGACCCCGAGCTGCTTCGCGAGGGCTGCGACGAAGGTGTCGCTACGGATGCGGAACTTGTTCGAGAAGTCGTGCTCGGTGTCGAGCCTCGCCCAGGTGAGCGAGAGCAGCCCGAGGAACGTCTCGAGGACGCCCTCGCCCCTCGTCGCGATCGCCTTGTAGACCGGCTCGCGGCCGTGCTGCGCGAGATCGGCGATCTCGGCATCGCCACGGATCTTGTCGAGATCACGCTTGTTGAATTGGATGACGAGCGGGAGCTTCCGGACGTCGAAGCCGTTCTCCTTCAGGTTCTGCCGAAGGTCGACGAACGCGAGCCGATTGTTCTCCGTCTCGCTGAGCTGCGAGTCCGCGATGAACGCGACGCCGTCGGCGCCCTGGAGGACGAGCTTGCGGGTGGAGGCGTGGATCACCTGACCGGGAACGGTGAACAACTTGATGCGCAGCGACAGATCTCCCTCCGCTTTGAACGCGAGGGGGAGGAGATCGAAGAACAGCGTTCGATCGTCGCGCGTCTCGAGCGTCATCAGCCGCCCGCGGGACTCATCGGATGTGAGCTTATGCAGGGCCTGGAGGTTGGATGTCTTCCCGCTGAGGGCTGGTCCGTAGTAGACGAGCTTGATCGTCAGCTCTCGCGCGACGAAGTCGAGTTGCACGGCGCGAGGCTAGAATGGGTGAACGCTTCGCGCCAATGAGAACGGCGTTCGAAGCTCCCCCCTCCGGAGAACGGCGGCGACGACGATGGCCGCGCCGCGTGTCTCGACATCGTCCGCGACCCGCACTGGTCCGCGTGTGACGGCGCGGTGACGTACGACTTCGTCCGGTTCGCGCACGCGCGGTTCGCACGCGCCGAGCAACCTCCCACTGTCGAGCGGCGCGTAACCCTCGACGCACTGCGTGAGGACGGCCGAGCCACCTCGCATATGCTCGTCCGCAGAGAAGATTTCGCTTCCACGCGATCTCGCGCCATAATCCGAGGACCGGGCCGCGCGCGTCCGTGGTCTCTCCAAGGAAGCGCGCACCGCGCGGTCGAACCACCGCTCTCCATCCGCTCGCAAAGTCGTCGAAAGCCTTCATCGCGTGGGTCAGATCAATCCCGGACTGATCGTTGCCGGCCGGTACCGCCTCCTGCGGAAGCTCGGACAGGGCGGCATGGGCACGGTTTGGTCCGCGCGCAACGAGCTGATCGATCGCGAGGTCGCCATCAAGATGATGCGACCCGAGGCCGCGGCGAACCCGGTCTCGCTCCAGCGGTTCTTCACCGAGGCGAAGGCGTCGGGGCGTCTCCGCCACCCGAACATCACCGAGATCTACGACCTCGGTCAGGCCGAGGACGGCTCCCCGTTCCTGGTCCTCGAGCTCCTGACCGGCGAGGCGCTCGACGGCGTCCTCCGTCGCGTCCCCCTCCTCGCGCCGGTGCAGGTGATCCTGCTCTCGCGCGCCGTCGGCTCCGGGCTCAACGTCGCGCACGCCAAGGGGATCGTCCATCGCGATCTCAAGCCGGCGAACATCTTCATGCACCGCGATCCGGTCACGCTGGAGATCATCCCGAAGATCCTCGACTTCGGTATCAGCAAGGTCACCGGCCCCGAGGCGATCGATCACCACGCGACGAACACCGGCACCGTCGTCGGCTCGCCGACGTACATGTCCCCGGAGCAAGCCCGCGGCGTGAGTGACATCGACGCCCGTGCCGACCTCTGGTCGGTCGGCGTGCTGATGTACAAGGCGCTCACCGGGCGCGCTCCCTTCAACGCCGCGAACTACAACGCGTTGATGGTGTCGATCATGACGGAGCCGCACCAGCCGATCCAACGGTACGTGCCGACGGTTCCGAAGGTCGTCTCCGACATCGTCGACGACTGCCTGCGCAAGGAGCGCGCGGATCGCATCCAGAGCGCGAAGGCGCTCCTCCAGCGCATCGACAGCGCCCTCCTCTCGTTGAACGCGGAGCGCGCGAAGATCGAGCTCCCGAGCGACGACATGGACGACGACATGCCGACGATCGCGCGCGGCGATCGGAACGAGCTCCTGCAGCAGATGGTCGCTGCGAACCAGCAGGCGCACTCACCGCCGCCGACGCAGCGTGAGCAGCTGAACCAGCAGCAGCACAACCAGCAGCACAACCAGCAGCAGCGCAACCAGGAGCAGCCGCAGCAGCACCATCAGCAGCAGCCGCCGCCGCGCCCCCCCCAGCACACGCTGCCGCAGCAGTTCACGCAGCAGCACGCGCAGCAGCTCAGCCAGCAGCAGCACAACCAGCCGCAGCACTACCCGCAGACGAACCAGCACCACTCGCAGCCGAACCAGCAGCACATGGGTGGGCAGGGCAGTGTCACGCCGCCGCCCACGAGCGACCCGACGGGCACTTCGGCGCCGCAGGTGCTGTCCTCGCCGAATCTGGCTGCAGTGATGCCGCCCCACATGGCGGCGACGATGCCGGCCACGGGACGCGTCGAGGAGAACCCGTTCGCCGCGAAGAAAAACGACGTCGCGCGCCTGGTGATGATCCTCGGTGGCGCGCTCGTGTTCTTCGTCGTCCTCTTCCTCGTCATCCGTACGGTGCGCGGTCCTTCCGCGGCCGACGACGGCAAGACCGAGGCGACCTCGACGAAGGACAAGCCCGACGACGAGAAGCCGACGAAGAAGCCGGACGACAAGAAGAAGGCGACCACGGCGTCGACCGTCGAGCAGGATCCGCCGCCGGTCGCCACGGCGAAGCCGACCGC
Source organism: Polyangiales bacterium (assembly GCA_046593995.1). Taxonomy (GTDB): domain Bacteria; phylum Myxococcota_A; class Polyangia; order Polyangiales; family JADJMO01; genus JALHOE01. Next base: position 72 of record JBKJQC010001028.1, on the reverse strand, counting down.
CACCGCAACGGCGACCGCGGCGACTGCGACCGCAGCGCCGACGCCCACGCCGACGCCGACGCCGGCGCCGAC
>JBKJQC010000338.1:0-6134 GCA_046593995.1 Polyangiales bacterium | reverse complement strand
CCGTCGCCCTGGTAGCTCGTCGCGTCCTGCGTCGCCGAGGTGGTGGCGTTGCCGAGACCCGCGTACCAGTCGGCCGTCCATTCCCACGCGTTGCCGATCATGTCCTCGGCGCCCGCGGCGCTGCGACACGCAGTCCCGCCGCCGGTGCTCCGCGGGCTAGTTGCGGAAGTGACGCAGACGCCACCGGTGCCGGCTTGCGAGCCGGGATCCGGCGTCTTGCGCGCGGCGAGCAGCCACTCCTGGTCGGTCGGGAGGCGCTTGCCGCCGCCCTGGCACGCCGCTGCTGCCTGGAACCACGTCAGGAAAGTGGACGGTCGCACGCCGGCCTTCGACGCCGCGTAGAGCGGTGTCGAGTATTCGCCGTTCTTCGGGAAGCTCGCGGGGAACTCCGTGTCGGAGGCGATGCCGTACTGCGAGCCTCCGCCACCCGCCGCCGCCCACACGCTCGCTTCGTAGCGGTCGATCCAGAAGGCCGCGCCGCCCGTCCCGACCTTGACGACCTCGTCGCTCCCCTTCTTGCAGAGCGTGAACGTCGTCACCGTCGTGTCCTGCGTGTAGCCGATCGCGCACGCGGGATCGTTCGCTTGGTTCACGAGGGCTGCGACCGCGGCGAAGCTCGCATTCAGTTTCGCAGCGGTCAGCGTCTCGCCGCTCGCGAAGGACGCGGGCACCGTCGCCACGGGCTCGGCGTACGCGCGCACGCCGAGGCCAAGGCCCGCGACGACGCCGAGGGCCACGCCTGCGAGGACGGTGTTCTTCAGCCAGCGGGGGACGGTGAGGTCGACGTTGATCTGGATTTTCATGGAAGGCTCCGAGTCGGAAACGGGAAGAAACTTGTGAGGGACGAGCGCGTCGGGGTGACGACGCGCGCTCAGAGGAGCGTGCAGTCGTCGAGCTTCGTCGCGGCGTTATCGAGGATGCAGGGCGGCGGGCCCGCGGTGTCAGGCGTGCCGGTGTCGGTCACCGAACTGTCGGCGCCGACGGCGGTGTCTGCCGCGCCCGAGTCGGTGAGGGTCGAGTCAGGACCGCCGCTGTCGGTCACGCTGCTGTCGGTCACGACGGTGGTGTCGGCGGTCGCCGTGTCCATCGCGGTGCCCGTATCGGGGGTCGTGCCGGTGTCGTCCGTCGCCGTTTCGTTCGGCGCCGAGGTGTCGCCCGCCGACGTCTCCGCCGCGGCGCCCGTGTCGGTCGGGGGCTCGATGCCGCTCTTCTCGTCCCCCGTGCATGCCGCAGCGCACGCGCCGAGGATCGACAGCACCGCGGCGACCTTGATCGTTCTCATGTTCGCTCCTCTACCCTGCAACCTGGCATCGGCGCCGGCCTCCACCATCTACGAAAACCGATATGCGTCAGAATCTGCCGACGAGCGAAAAGCCCGTGGGCGAGAGCGCGAAGTGCGTGATCCCGCTCTGCGCCGTGCTCTTCGACGAGGGCGCAGCGATCACGAGGACCACGCCGGTCACGAGCGCTGCCGCGCCCAGGCCGCCGAGCACGATGCCGAGCGTCTTCTGGCTCAACCCGTCGGCCTTCTCCTGCCCGAGTGGGCCGCTCGGCTGACACTCGGCGGCGCCGATCGGCAACGATCCGCACTTGTCGTTCGCGTCGTTGTACTTGGAAGCGCCGCCGAATCCGACCACCACCCCCGCGATGCCGACGACGGCGCCAACGCCGGCGACAGCGAGCCCCACGTAGCGAACCGGGCTCGTGCCCTCTGCGGGCGGGGGAGCGATCGGGGCTGGGGCAGGCTCGGTCGTGGCGGCGGGCGGCGGCTCGGCGGACTTCGGCGCCGGGAACGACACGCGCACTTCTTGCGCTTTTTTCGATTCGATGATGCCCTGCTCGGTCTTCTCGACTCTCCCGTCGGCGGCTTTGAACTCGAACGTGTGCAACCCGGGATTCATCTCGATGGCGATCCCATCGAGCTTGGTCGCGACCGGCGTGCCGTCGACCGTGACCGAGACGGCGACGGCCGGCGCGCCGCCGATCGTCGCGACCAGCACCACCGTCGGCATCCGGGTGTTCACGTCGGCGAGGAACCCCGAGCAGTCGTCGCGCGTGCTTGGTGGGCAGCTGCTCTGCAAGCACTCCTTGAGCGCCGCGCGCGCCTCGAGCAACTTCGCCTGTTTGGCGGCCTTTTGCCCTCGGATCGACGCGTCCTCGCAGAGATCCGCCTGCGCGACGTTGGCGAGGGCCATCGTCGTGAGCAAAGCCATGACGAACGAATTCACGCGTCGATTCACCGTCAAAATCCTCCTCCCGCTCGCGCTCATCCGCAGCCCGGCTTGTGATGCTTGATGCCCTCTTCGTCGAAGTACGTCGGTGGATTGCAAGTGGAGGCCGGCGGAGGAGGATGCGTCACGACGACGGACGCGCTGACCGGCGGGTTCACTTTCAGAGGCTCGGTTTTCGGTCCGAACGGAGTCTTCGGTGCGGGCTTCGACGATGGGGCCGGGGCCGCCGTCGATCCGGGCTTCGACGACGCGGTCGGGGCCTCCGTGGGGGCGAGAGCCGTCTCGGCGCTCGATGGGATGGTCGGCTCGGAAACCGACGCGTTCTCGAGCGCTGGGGGTGCCTTGTCCGTAGGCTGAGCGGCCGGTGAGGCGGCTGAGTCAGCAGGGTGGGAACGCGTTTGCAGATAGGCGACCGTGCCGACGATCCCGGCTGCAAGCAGCGCGATGGCGCCCAGCACCGGCTGCCAGCGCGGCCCCGCCATCGGTACGGCCGTACCGGCGCCCGTTCCACCCCAGTTTGCATTCGTCTGCATGGCGATGGCCGCAACGACGTTCCTCGGACCCGTCGGCGCTTTCGGCGACGGTGGCGTGGTCGCGAGCCTCCTCGCCTGCGGTCGCGTGGTGAATCGTGCCGGTGATGTTCTCGACCGAGAGTCGGCCGCGCCGTGAAGCGAAAGGCGCGAGCGCGGTCGCGAGCTCCGCGACCGTGGCGAAGCGCTCGTCTCGTGGCTTCGCCAGGCACCGCTTCACCACTGCGTCGAGCGACTCCGGAAGGTCGGGGCGATGGGCCGCGAGTGGAGTCGGCGGCACCTGCAAGACCGCCGCGACGAGCTGGCCGATCGTCTCGGCGTTGAACGGGAAAGCGGCAGTCAGAAGCTGGTAGAGGATGACGCCGAGGGACCAGATGTCCGCGCGCGCGTCGACGTCCTTCGCGGACTGGAGCTGCTCCGGCGACATGTACAGCGGAGACCCCATCATCCCTTGGGTCTGCGTCATCGCTCCACCGGCCGAGGCGTCGCTCGTGAACTTCGAGATGCCGAAGTCGAGGATCTTCACCCATGCGCTGCCGTCGGCGCGCCTCGTGAGGAACATGTTCGCCGGCTTGAGGTCGCGGTGGACGATATGGAGCGAATGCGCTTCGGCGATCGCTTCCATCCCCTGCAGCACGTAGTCGACGGCGTCGGCGACCGGCAGAGGCCCACGCTCCTCGAGCACGCCCTCGAGATCCTTGCCCTCGAGGTACTCCATCACCATGTACGGCTCGCCAGACGGCAGCCGACCGACGTCGCTCACGCGCGCGATGTGATCGCTCTTGATACGACAGGCAGCCTTCGCCTCACGGACGAAACGCTGGACCAACTCGGGCCGACCGCTGAACTCGGGGAGCAGGAACTTGATGGCGACGCGCTCATCCAGCTCGAGGTGGAGGGCTGCGACGACCGCACCCATACCTCCGCGACCGAGCTCTCGCTCGACCCGATACTTTCCGAGCAAGATCTCACCAGCGCTCGCCATGTGTTCCTCCCCGGGGCGCGAAGATAGCAGCCGACGGAATCCAAGCAATCCAGGAAATTCGCGGCGGCGACGATCGTTCGCGAAAGCATGCTGCAATCGATGCGCGGAATGCCTGCCCCGCGACCACGCCAGGATCACCGCAGCAGAAGGTTTCGGCAGGGCCTCCTGTTCTTCGACAGGTAGGTGCCGAAGTCTCGTTCGTCGGTCGAGAGGATGTCGCCCGAGCCGGAGAGAGGCGTCGGCGAGGTCCATCGGGAGCTCGCGATACTTCGTGGCTGGCCGGTGATGAACTTCACCACCACCTCGGTCTGCATCCGTTCCACACCGTTACCCTGCCGCCGTCGTGATCTGGAGGTTCGACAGCCGGAGCTCGCTGGTGAACCCTGTTCATCGCGACGCGGTTCAGCAACCGACGCCCCGTGGCGAAGACGGCAGCGATCGAGCGGCACGAGCCCAAGGTCTCGTGGATTCACCACGGCAATCGGCACACCGCTGTCTCACGTCGTGCGTGCGGACAACGGGAAGCCTTGCTCTCGAGGCACCCGCTCAAATGACTGGACCGGCCCACCTGGTACGAGCGGAGTCGTGGGACGCGCACCACGCAGCGGTGGAGGATCGCGCGGTTCCACGGCAAGAAGTGAGGAGCAGCGTCGCTCGTGTCGGAACCGACGGAATGACCATCGCCGCACGCGTCGCGGACGCGTAGCGTGTCCTGATGCGTGGGCTGGCGATCGTCACGACGTCCATCCCTCGTGAGCGCGAGCGCAGCCTCGCTGGTACATCCCGTTCACGCTGTCGAACGCCTGTTGCTCGAAGACGAACAGCAGCGCTGCCGACCGCGCGTGAACGGTCGGCCGGGTCATCGACACCCTCGGTCGCACCGTGCGGACCGAACACGAGTTCTGGATCAGGAAACTGAGCCCGGAGGACGATGATGCTTCGGTCGATTCTCTCGAAGTTCTTCGCCTCCGCGCTCGCGTTCGGAGTGGTTGCGTTCTCGGCGCCGACCGAGGCTCAGGCTCAGACGGTCAACACCTGCAAGTGCAACAAGGGCTGCCGCGTGAGCGCAGGCCAGTGTTTGCAGGGCTCGCAGTGCAAGGTCGGCTATGTTGCCGTCTGTACCAACGGTCCGGGTGACCAGGGTGGCTGTGGCGGAAGCACGCTCTTCTGCGACGGCACCTGCACGTGCACTCCCCACGAGAAGTTCTGCGAATTCTTCCCCGACGAATGCAACGCAGGCCCGCAGGACACGGGGACGCCCGACACCGACGTCGAGCCCTCGGACGCGTTCGTCCCCGACACGTTCGTCGCCGACACGTTCGTGTCGCAGGACGCGTACCTCGACGACACGAGCTACGACACCTACGTCGCGCCGCCGGACGCGTTCGTCCCCGACACCCACGTGCCCCCGCTGGACACGGACGTCGGCTCCTGCGCGCCGTACCCCTGTCCGGCCCCGATGAAGGAAATCTTCGTCCCGCACGAGTGCGGTCCGTTCTGCGTGAACCCCGCGCGTGCCGGCGATTTCGGCTGCGCGGGCTTCGGCGGGACCATCAAGGTCGACATCGACGGCTCGAACTACTGCGTGCCGAAGTGCCTCGCCCCGGCCACCGCCGCGGGCGCGCTGACGTGCAAGGACTGCGAGCGCTGCTCGTTCGGCACCGGTGAGTGCCTCCCCGACCCGGACGACTGCGGCGACGCCGGCTCCAAGGCCGACGGCACCGTGTCGTTCGACTCCAGGGGCCCCGATGGCTTCCCCGACGGATCGGTCGTTCAGCCGGACGGCTCGATCAAGCTCCCCGACGGCAGCGTCGTCCAGCCCGACGGCGCGCCCGTCGTGACGGACAGCACCGTGACGGACAGCTCTGGTGGCGAAGACACCGGCGGCACGGCGACCGATGGCGGAATCACCGACGGCGCGACCGACACCGACTTCGTCGATCCGTTCCCGGGCGACACCGGCACCGCGGCCGCGGGCCGCTGTGGCTGCTCCGTCCCCGGCCAGTCCAACGACTCGACGACGCTCTTCGGCGCGGGTGCACTCGCTGCACTCGGAATCGTCGTGGCGCGCCGCCGCCGCCGCGACGCGGCCTGACCGACAACACAACGCGAAGCCCGAGCGCACGCCGCGGGCAAGACCGCACGCATCGCCAACACGGCTCGTTTCTGTGGAGTTCGTGGAGCGCCTCGCCGCTTTGACCCGTGTTGGGCGCGCCGGCGAGCAGGCCCGCGTTCGTGGTGGAGGAGGTGACGGTTGAATCTCCTACTCCCCGCGTGTGTACTGTCTTGGAGGGGATCTGAATGCGGCGAGTTGGCCCGATCGTGCTGTTCTCGTTGGCGAGCGCTTGCAGTGCGCCGAGCTCGTTCGAGAGCCCGACGGGCGACGCA
>JBKJQC010000732.1:0-3155 GCA_046593995.1 Polyangiales bacterium | reverse complement strand
CTTACGTGCTCGAGGCCGCTCCCGGCATGGGCTACGAGTACAAGTGGGACGTCGCCGGCACCGTCGACAAGGACTTCGCCCTCGGCGACGGCGCGATGAAGCGCTCGATCGACGTGCCGGTCGACCAGTCGAAGACCGTCACCCTCGAGGTCAGGAACGCGTTCGGTCGAACGACGACCCGGACGTTCACCCTCACGAACCCGAAGCCCGCTCCTGCCATGGCGGTCACCGCCAACATGGCTCCCCCGGGCGGGGCTCCTCCTGGCGGGGCACCTCGCCCTGCCGGCCACTGATCACGGAAAGAGACGGGAAGACAGATGCAGCCCGCCGCCGTAGCCGAATCGTCGAGCCTCGTGCCCGCGATCGGAGCATTCCTCGCGAAGACCTGGCCGATCATCGCCGCCGGCGCTGCCGGTGCGTTGGTCCCGCGTCGTGACTCGCGCTCCGAGCGCTTCTGGATCGGGCTCGCCGCCGCCGTGTGCGCGATGTTCCTCATCCTCCTCTGGCCCGATACCGCGAAAGTCGCGGCCGAGGCAGTCGCTCTCACTGGGGATGGGGCGGAGGCCACGACCTACCCGCACCTGCTGTCGTGGCTCATCGCGATCCCCGTGATCGGTGGCCTCGCGATCCTCTTCACGCCGCGTCAGGCGACGCGCGGGATCCAGACCATCGCCGTCGTGACGATGGCCATCGAGCTCGTCGCGACGGGGTTCCTCTTCAAGGTCGCGCCGAAGGACACCGGTTGGTGGCTCGAGGAGACGCACGCGTGGATCCCGGCGTTCGGGATCAAGTACCACGTCGCGCTCGACGGGATCTCCTTCTGGCTGATCGTGCTCACGAGCATCCTCACGCCGGTCGCGGTGTGGGTCTCGTTCGGCACGATTCGCGCGCGGCTGAAGGACTTCTGCTTCGCCTTCTTGATCCTGCAGGCCGCGATGGTCGGATCGCTCGTCGCGCTCGACCTCTTCCTCTTCTACGTGATGTGGGAGGCGATGCTCATCCCGATGTACGTCCTCATCGGCGTATGGGGCGGCGTCGATCGCATCAAGGCGTCGATCAAGTTCTTCATCTTCACGATGGCGGGGAGCATGCTGATGCTCGTCGCGATCCTGTGGATCGTCTTCAAGTACAAGACGCTCTCCGGGCAGATGAGCTTCGACCTGCAGGATCTGCAGCGCCTGAACCTGCCGATTGCACCGCAGAAGTGGCTCTTCGCTGGCTTCGCCATCGCGTTCCTCATCAAGGTCCCGATGTTCCCGGTGCACACGTGGCTCCCCGACGCCCACACCCAGGCGCCGACCGGCGGCTCGATCATCCTCGCCGCGGTCATGCTGAAGCTCGGTTGCTACGGCTACATCCGCTTCGCGATGGGGCTCTTCCCCCACGCCGCGCACGAAGCCGGCGCCACGCTCGCGGGCGTCGCGGTCATGGGCGGGATCATCTACGGCGCCCTCTGCGCGCTCAAGCAGACCGACATCAAACGCCTCGTCGCGTACTCGTCGGTGAGCCACCTCGGCTACGTGATGCTCGGGATCTTCTCGGCCAATCCCGCCTCGATGGAGGGCGCGATCATCCAGATGGTCAACCACGGCATCTCGACCGGCGCGCTCTTCCTCCTCGTCGGCGTCGTCTACGACCGTCGCCACACGCGCGACGTCGCGGAGTTCGGCGGCCTCGCGAAGACGATGCCCTGGTTCGCGGCCGTCTGGGTGATCATCACCTTCTCGTCGATCGGACTCCCGGGCACCAACGGCTTCGTCGGCGAGTGGCTGATCATCACCGGCGCGTTCATGTCGCACGGCACGCTCGGCCAGTGGGGTCGCTCGCAGGCGATCGGCGCCGCCTTCGGCGTCATCCTCGGCGCGGCGTACATGCTGAGCGTCACGCAGAAGCTCCTCTTCGGACCGCTCGACAACCCGAAGAACAAGCGCCTCCCGGATCTCACACGTCGCGAGGCCGTGAGCCTGGCGCCGCTCGTCGTCCTCGTGTTCGCGATCGGGCTCGTCCCGCGCGTGTTCATCGAGCCGATGCACGGGAGCGTGGTGTCGTTCGTGACGACGTACCAGAACCGCTGGCGCGCCCCCGCCCCCGAGAAGGCGACCCTGACTCCGGCTCCGGAAGCCCCTTCCGCGAAGGTTCCCTGAGGAGCATGTGATGTCGATCTGGTTCGCACTCTCCCCAATCCTCGTGCTCACCGTCGGCGCGCTCGCGCTGATGATGGCCGACGCCTTCTCGAAGACGCGCAGCGATCTCGCGCTCGGCTCCTTCGTCGTCTTCACGTCGGCCGCGCTCTTTGCGCTCGGTCTCTCGATCATGGGCGGCGTCCCGCCGGAGGTGGCGGCGAAGGTCGCCCCTTGGATCATCCTCGACAAATTCACGATCTTCTTCGAGATGACGCTCTGCCTCGGCGGCGCGATCAGCGCGCTCCTCGCCGGCGGCTATCTCCCGGAGCACGGCCTCGATCGCGGCGAGTTCTACGCGCTGATGATCTTGTCGACGATCGGCGCGGTCCTCCTCGCCGCCGCCGGTGACATCCTTGCGCTCTTCGTCGCGCTCGAGACGATGTCGCTCGGCGTCTACTGCATGACGGCGTTCCGCCGCACGAACCCGCGGAGCGCCGAGGGCGCGCTGAAGTACTTCCTCCTCGGCTCGTTCGCGGCCGCGCTGCTCCTCTATGGCGGCGCGCTCCTCTACGGCGCGACCGGGACGACGTCGATCGCCGGCATCCGCGACGCGCTCACGAGCGGCAACTTCGGCAGCGTCCGCGATCCGTCGCGTATGCCGATGGTCATCCTCTCGATGGTCTTCATCCTCGTCGGCCTCGCGTTCAAGGTCTCCGCGGTGCCGTTCCACATGTGGACGCCCGACGCCTACCAGGGCGCGCCGACCCCTGCGACCGCGTTCATGAGCGTCGTCGTGAAGGGCGCGGCCGTCGCCACCATGATGCGCGTGATGCTCGTCGCCTTCGGCGACAAGGCGTCGTCGTCGTGGTCGAGCGGCTGGCCGCCGGTCGTCGCCGGCCTCGCCATCGCGACGATGGTGGTCGCGAACCTGATCGCGATTCGGCAGGAGAACGTGAAGCGCATGCTCGCGTACTCGAGCATCGCGCACGCGGGCTATCTCCTCGTCGGCCTCGTCGCCGCGTGGGGCAACGG
>JBKJQC010000618.1:0-5440 GCA_046593995.1 Polyangiales bacterium | reverse complement strand
CGAGCGGCGCATCGCCAACGTCGCAGAGCTCGCCGCCGCGATCGCGCAGTTCGGGACGCAGTCGGCCCGCACCTCGGCCGAGCGCATCGCCCGCATCATCCACGCATCCGGCATCGGCGCGATGCCGAGCATGCCACCGGCCGCATCTGGCGCGCCCGTGTCCGTCCCCCCGGGCGCGGCCACCGGCACGTCGTGGGCACAGACCTCGGCGTCGGGCCAGCCGCCGACTCCGATCGTCGTGGCACCCCCTCCGCAGAAGAAGGCCCCGGTCGCGCTCTTCGCCGTCATCGGCTTCCTCGTGCTCGCCGGCGGCGGTGCGTTGTTCCTCCTCCGCGGAAAGCCCGAGGCCAAGCCCGAGGCGCCCGTCGCTGCGAAGGTCGAGGAGACCGAGAAAGCCGCGAAGCCCGTGAAGGCGGAGCCGGCTGTCGCGGCGCCGTCGAAGCTCTCCATCAGCGCGAAGCCGGCCACGGCGAAGCTCTATCTGGACGACGGCGCGCTCGGCGCGAATCCCTACACCGCGAGCATCAAAGCCGACGGGTCGATGCACAAGATCCGCGTCGAGGCACCCGGCTACAAGCCGCAGACGCTCTCCGTGGTGTTCGACAAAGACGTGACGCTCGACGTGCCGCTCGAGGCCGAGGCCAAGCCGACGTCTCTATGGGCGAAGCCGAACGCCGCGCCCGCCGAGCCCACGGGCAAGGTGGTCAAGCCAAAGATCGACACGGCAGATCCGTACAAGTAAGGTCTCCGCATGATCGCTCATCGGGGGGGCGCCGCATTGCGGAGCGCTGTCGCGTGCATGCTCGTCGCGTCCATCGGCGCGACGTCACTGCCTGGCTTCGCGCAAGATGCGAAGAAGCCGGAGCCGACGAAGGCGCAGAAGGACGAGGCGAGCGAGAGGTTCAAGAAGGGCGTGGCCCTCCACGCCGAAGGGAACCTCGACGCCGCGCTCATCGAGTTCAACCGCGCCTACGATCTCGCGCCGAACTACCGCGTCCTCTACAACATCGGCGTCGTCTACCGCGACATGAAGGATTACGCGGCGAGCCTCTCGACGTTCGAGAAATACCTCGTCGAGGGCGGTAAGCAGATCGACGCGAAGCGCCGGACCGAGGTCGAGAAGGAGATCGCGACGCTGAAGAAGCTCGTCTCCTCCGTCAAGGTCACGGTGAGCGTCGACGGCGCGAAGGTCTACGTCGACGAGAAGGAGGTCGGCACCTCGCCGCTCGACAAGCCGCTCGTCGTGAACGCAGGCAAGCGGAAGATCTCGGCGACCAAGGACGGGATGCTCCCTGCGTCGAAGAGTCTGGACGTCGCCGGCGGTGACACGCTCGAGGTCGAGCTGAAGCTCGCGGAGGTCGAGGAAGTGAAGCCGGTGGTCGCGCCTGCGCCTCCTCCTCCGGCGCCTCCGCCGCCGCCTCCGACCCCGTCGAAGTTCACCACGCTGTCGTGGGTCGGTCTGGGCGTCGCCGCTGGGTTCGCGATCGGCGCGGGCGTCACGGGCGCCATGGCGATGGGGGCGTCGAAGGATCTCGAGAGCGAGCGCTTCGTCGGCGACACCCCGAACGGCTCCGCGGCCGACCAGCAGAGCAAGGTGAAGACCCTCGCGCTCGTCACCGACGTGTTGATCGGTGCAGCGATCGTCACCGCGGGCATCACCATCGGCCTCACACTCTCGCGCGATCCCAAGCCAGAGCCGCAGACCGGCAAGCTGCCGCGGGTCACCGATCTGAAGGTCGGCGTCGGGCTCGGCTCGATCTCGCTCGGGGGGGCCTTCTGATGAAATCGCTCCTCACGCTCGCCACGCTGGTCGCGCTCGTCACGTTCTCCGGGTGCTCGGTCATCGTGAACAGCTCGATCGACGGCAAGGGCCTCGGCGCGCGCTGCGCGTCCGACGTGGACTGTCACGCCGGTACGTGCGATTCGCTCGAGAAGGTCTGCACCACGAGCTGCACCAACGACGCGCAGTGCCCGGCACCCTCGATCTGCGCCCTCACGGACAAGGGCGGATCGTGCGCGCTTCCCCTGCGTGTCGGCGTGCTCCACGTCGGCGGTCGAGCCGATGAAGGATGGACCCGGACGCACTTCGACGGTCTCGCCACCGCGTCGAAGCAGCTCGGTTACCTGCGCTCCTTCGACGGCAAGCCCGAGGCCGACTTCGAGGAGTTCGTCTCGCCCGGCGGGATCCGGAAGGCGTACGACTCGCTCCGCGCGAAGGGGGCGAACGTCATCGTAGCGACGTCCTTCAGCCACCTGCCCGAGATCCGCGAGATCGCCGACCTCAGCCCGGGCGTGAAGTTCCTCGTCTGCTCCGGCAACGAGACCAAGCCCAACGTGGGGTCGTACTTCGGTCGCATGGAGGACGCCTGGTACGTCGCCGGTCGCATGGCCGCGCGCAAGGCGACCATGCGGAAGCGCCTCGGCATGATCGGTTCGTTCATCACGCCCGAGGTGGTGCGGCACATCAACGCGTTCACCCTCGGCGCGCGCAGCGTCGATGCGGCGATCGTCGTCGAGGTGAAGTGGATCGGCTTCTGGTTCGACGTGAACGACCGCAAGCGCGAGCGGATCCTCACCAAGCAGCTCATCGAGAGCGGCGCCGAGGTCATCGCCCACCAGGGGGACACCTCCACGCCGGTCGACGAGATCGACAAGCATCCGGACGGCATCGCCGGGAAGGTCTCGTCGATCGGGAACGACAACCAATACGGCTGCCGCGCGGGGCTCACCCCCTCGGGGACCGCGTACAAATCGTGTCTCGCGTCGGTGTACTGGGACTGGGGGCCGCTCTACGTCCGCCTGCTGCGCGAGCTGCACAACGGCACGTGGGTGCCCGGGATCGTCAACGAGCCGATCGCGCCCAAGGCGAACGGGAGCATCGTCGGGATCGAGATCAACTCCGAGGCCGCCTCGAAGGTCGACGGTCTCAGCGTCGACACCGACATCAAGAGCATCGTGGATGGCCTCCAAGGTCCGTTCCGCGGACCGCACGAGCACACCGGGCAGCGCACCGAGACCGGCAGCGGCCCGCTCTCGGACGCGGAGCTGCGAACGATGTGTTGGTTCGTGAAGGGGGTCGTGCAGAAGGCGACGTGGGACGATCCGCTCTCCGCGGACGTCGACGCCAAGGTCCCGGACGAGGCGAACCCTCCTCCGCCGGGCGTGGTCCTCCCCCCGGGGGCGATGTCGGTGCCGCCGGCGTTCTACCACTGCCCGAAGAACATCTGACGCAGTACCGTACCCGTCACGCATGAAGCTCGAGGCGCTGGGCCAGCTCATCGGTCCGTCGTTCGTCCTCGCGACGATGTTGATCGCGCTCTTGGCGACGGCGATCTCGCCGCCGTTGATCAAGCGCCGTCTGCGCACTGCGCTCGTGCTCTGCCTGCTCTATGCGGCGCACGCCGCGTTGTCGAAGATCGTCCCGCACGCGGGCGTCCGGCAGATGGTCGAGGCGGCGGCGTATCTCTTCGCGTCGCTCGCGGCGGCGCGCGTCTTCTTCGTGCTGCTCGTCGACCTCGCCTGGGAGCGCGGCGGCAAGCGGCCGATCAACCAGCTCCTGCGGGACGTGATGCAGGCGCTCGTCTACGCGCTCGCGGCGCTCACGGCGCTCCGAGCAGCAGGCATCGAGGCCACGTCGCTGCTCGCGACCGGGACGGTCGTCACCGCGGTCGTCGGTCTCGCGCTCCAGGACACGCTCGGCAACGTCGCGGCCGGTGCCGCGATCCAGATCGACAAGCCGATCGCGCTCGGTGACTGGGTGCGGCTCGACAAGGGGGACGTGATCGGGCGTGTCGTCTCCACGAACTGGCGCTCGGTGACGATCCAGGGTGACGACCGCTTGTACGTCGTCGTGCCGAACAACGTGTTCAGCCGCACGCCTTTCACCAACTTCTCGCGCCCGGGCGGGAGCTTCAGGCGCAATCTGTACTTCACCATCCCGGCGGAAGTACCCCCGAACCGCGTGCACGAGTCCATTCTAGAAGCGTGCGCCGACACCGAGACGGTGCTCGCGGATCCTGCACCGAGCGTCCTGACGTGGCAGTTCACCGACAGCGGCATCCAGTACTGGCTCCGCCTCTACATCGCCGACTTCGCCGCGCGCGATCGCGTCCAGGGGGAGCTGCTCACGCGCATCTGGTTCCACCTCCATCGCCGGAAGATCCCGTTGGCCGTTCCCGTGATGAAGAACTTCGTGCACGAGATGGACGAGGAGGCCGTCACCGCGCAGAGCAACGAGGTGCTCCGCGATCGACGCGCCGCCATCGAGGCCGTCGACTTCCTCGGCGCACTGCCCGAGGAAGCCAAGGACGATCTCGCGCGCCGCGGACACCGGAAGCTCTTCGCGCCTCGGGAGACGATCCTCCGCTCCGGAGACAAGGGGCGCGAGTTCTACATCGTGCGACGCGGCGAGGTCGTCGTGCGCGTGGGCGAGCACGAGGTCGCGCGGCTCGGCCCCGGAGAGTTCTTCGGGGAGCTCGCGCTCCTCACCGGCAAGGAGCGGCACGGGACCGTCGTCGCCATCGAGGAGACCGAGGTCTTCGAGGTCGACGAGAAGATGTTCCGCGACGTTTTGCAGTCCGACCCGCGCATCGCGGAGAAGATCTCGGACATCGTCGGCAAGCGTCAGGCGGAGCTCCAGGGGCAGGTGAGCGGACAGCCTGCGAGCCAGACGACGTCGCAGAGCACGAGCAACGAGATCCTCTCGAAGATCCGGAGCTTGTTCGGCTTGGACTGACCACCGCGTTCGCGTGCTCACTCGACAGCAGATTGGATTGAACACGGAGGCACGAAGGCACGGAGGTTGGTGAAGTGCTGCCGCGTGCCTTCACCGACGTCGCGCCGGCCATCGCATCGAGGTACGGACTGCGGAGCCAGGCCTCGAAGCGTCGGGATCGGCAGACTCTCGAACCTCTGTGCCTTCGTGCCTCCGTGTTCAATCGATCAGGTGCGCCGAGTTCGAGAATCGTGTTCCGTGATCTAGACACACGCTGACGCAGGTCCCGCGGAGGCATTACAGTCGTCTCGTGATCGAGAAATTGGTCGAGAACCATCGGCAGTTCCTCGCGTTCCTCGAGAAGCGAGTCGGGTCGCGCGCCGAGGCCGAGGACATCCTCCAGGAGGCGTTCGCGCGCGGCGTCGAGCACAGCGCCGAGCTCCGTGACGACGAGTCGGCCGTCGCGTGGTTCTATCGGACCCTGCGCAACGCCGTCATCGATCGTCATCGCCGCAAGGGCGCGTCGTCCCGCGCGCTCGAGGCCCTCGCGCACGAGCTCGACGAGCCGGTGCCTGCGCGCGAGATCGTCGACGTCGCGTGCCAGTGCGTGCGCACGCTGAGCGACACGCTCGAGCCGCAGTATGCCGAGGCGCTCCAGCGGATCGAGATCGACGGCGTCGCCGTGAAGGACTTCGCGAGCGAAAAGGGGATCACCGCGGGCAACGC
>JBKJQC010000611.1:0-11375 GCA_046593995.1 Polyangiales bacterium | reverse complement strand
CGTCTGCCAGGTCCCTGTTTTCCTCAGCGAGGGCGACCTAGGTACGAAGCCCGCGGCAGCACTGCCCGACCTCCGTGTGCCTCCGTGTCTCCGTGCCTCCGCGGTTTCTCGGGTCTTCAAACCGTTTGTCGCTCTAGGCGAGTCGGGCTCCACCGCGGAGCGACCAGAGGGCCTTCGAGGTCCCCCAGGGCTGGAGCAGCGCCTCTTCGTGGGGCAGGTCCCACCCGACGACGTCGGCTTCGGCGCCCTCGGCGATCGTCCCGACGGAGAGCTCCAGGGTGCGCGCCGCTTCGTGGGTGACGCCCGCCAGGATCTCTGCCTCGTCGAGGCCGTAGGTGCGCGCCGCGAACGCCATCGCGAGCGGGAGCGACTCGCTCGGCGCCGTGCCGGGGTTGGCGTCGCTCGCGATCACCATCCGGACGCCGGCAGCCCGGAGCGCCGCCACGTCGGGCGGCGTCTGTGCGAGGACGAAGGACGCGGTCGGGAGGAGGATCGCCGAGACGTCGTGCTCGGCCATCGCGGCGAGACCGCGCGGTCCGACGTGCTCGAGGTGATCGGCCGACCGCGCGCCGAGCTCGGCGCAGAGCTCCGCGCCGCCGACGTCCGCGAACTGCCCGGCGTGCATGCGGACGCCGAGGTCGTGCTCGCGCGCGATGGCGAGGACCGCCCGCGCCTCGTCGACGCGGAATGCGTTGCGATCGACGTATGCGTCGACGAACCGCGCGAGGCCTTCTCGCGCGACGTCGCGGACGAGCGCGCCCGCGGCCTCGACGTACGCCGCACGCGCGGCCTCGCTCCCGCGCGCCTCCGGCGGAAGCGCGTGCAGGGCGAGGAAGGTCGGGACCACGCGCGGAACGCCCGCGGCGCGGCTCGCCTCGGCGATCGCGCGGAGCTGTTTCCGCTCGAGATCGGGCGATAGGCCATAGCCGCTCTTCACCTCGACGGTCGTGACGCCGAGGGCTGCCATCCGGCGGAGACGCGCGACGATGGTCTCGACGAGCGCTTCCTCGGCGATGGACTCGATCGCGCGCATGCTCGCGACGATGCCGCCACCGCGCCGAGCGATCGCCTCGTAGCCTTCGCCGCGGAGCTTCGCCACATACTCGCCGTGACGCGATCCGGCCCACGCCGCGTGGGTGTGCGCGTCGACGAGCCCGGGTGTGATCGTCCCGGCGGACAGCCGCGCCACGCTCGCGAAGCGTTGCGGGAGCTCCGCGGCGCGCCCGACGAACGTGATCCTCCCGCGCTCGATCGCGACCGCGCCGTCGTCGATCGCCCCGCGGGCGGTCATCGTCACCACGCGCCCGAGCGCCACGCTCGCGTCCATTTCCATGGGGGGCGAACTCTAGCCGAAGTCACCTGCAGCCGGACCGCGTGAGGGGCGGAGGCGCGCTCGCGTGAACGCGTGCGGAAGCGCTACGCTCGCGCCCCCATGGTGGAGACGGTCGTCGTCACGGGTCTGCCGACGCTCCTTTCGCGACGGATCGCCGAGCGCGTGCTCGACGCGAAGGGCGCGCGCGTCGTCGCGATCGTGCGCAGCAAGTTCCGCGAGGCAGCGCGCTCGTGGCTCGACGCGCTGCCGCCGGAGTCCGCGTCGCGGGTGACGCTCCTCGACGGCGACGCCGCGGCGATGGATCTCGGCCTCTCGGGCGCCGAGTTCAAGCGCCTCGCTTCGGAGGCCGACGTCATCCACCACGCGGCGCAGGTGAGCTACCTCGGCGTCGACGACAAGTTCGCCGAAGCGGTGAACGTGCGCGCGACCCGCGAGGCGCTCGAGCTCGCGCGCGCCGCGTCGCACCTGCGCGCATTCGTGCACCACTCGATCGCCTCGGTGTCCGGCGATCGCCGCGGGCTCGTCCTCGAGACCGAGCTCGATGCCGGACAGAAGCCGCGCAACATCGTCGAGTCGACGAAGCTCCGCGCCGAGAAGATCGTCCGCGCCGCAGCGAAGGACGTCCCCGTCGTCATCCTGCGACCGACCACCGTCGTCGGCGACGCGCGCACCGGCGACGTCGATCGGCTCGACGGGCCGTACCTGCTCGTGCTCTTGATGCTCACCGCGCCCCCGGACTTCGCGCTGCCGCTGCCGACCGAGGGGAACGCGCTCTTGCACATGGTGCCGGTCGACTACGTGGCGCGCGCCGCCGTCCTCATCGGACGCGATGCGCGCGCGGTCGGACAGACGTTCCACATCGTCGATCGCAACCCGCACACCGTGCGCGAAGCGGTCGAGGTCCTCGCGCGCGCGGCGGGACGTGCAGCGCCGCGCGGGTTCATCCCGGCGAACCTCGGTCGCGCAGTGCTGCGCACGCCGGGGCTCGAGCGATTCGTGAAGTCACCGCGCGCGTTCCTCGACCAGCTCGCGACGCCGGTGCAGTACTCGTCGCGCAACACCGACGCGATCCTCGCAGGATCCGGCCTGACGCCGCCGAGCTTTGCGTCCTATGCCGAGACGATGGTCTCGCACGTGCGCACGCGCCTCGTCGCCGAACGCAGGCGCCGCAGCGAGCCCGACGTCGTCGAGGATCCGCTCGTCTGATCGGCCGAACCAGGTGTCCGCCGAGCCGCAGAGCGCACCTGCCTCCCGACCGCCGCCGTCTTCCCACGAGCGCCGGGCGGAGGTGACGCGTCGACGACCGCTCTTCGGGCGGATCGAGCGACGCCTGACGATCGCCGTGATGTTCATGGCGGCGTTGCCGTTGGTGATCGGCATCGTCCTCGCGCTCCGTCTGTCGCAGAAGGCGGCGGATCTCTTCTACGATCCGCGCGTCGGCAAGGAGCTCGAGGCCTCGCTCGATGTCTACGGTCCGCTCGTTCGTGCGCTGAAATCGAGCATGAAATACCGCGCGGAGGCCATCGCCGCGACCGAGCCGCTGCGCGCGGCGGCCGCGCTCGGCGACGCGAAGGAGGTCGAAGAGGAGCTGCGCGACGCGTTCGAGCGTCACAGCGATCAGCCCGATCCGATCACCGGTGCCTCGCTCATCACGCTCGCCGCGCTCGACGTGTGGCAGGGGCTCCCGCTCGAGGACTGCCTCGCGCGCTTCGCGCCTCCGCCGGGGATCTCGTCCTCCGAACCGCGCGACAAGGCCGCGCCGCTCCCGGAGCCTCCCCCGAGCCCGCTCGCGAAGCGTCTCGCCGAGGTGAAGCGACCGGAGCCGATCGATCCGCAGAAGGAGTATGCGCTCGTCCAGTGCAAGGCGCTCGGCACCGACGCGATCCCGCCGAACTCGACCCCGGCCACGCTCGTCGCCACCTTCGTCACCGATCGCGCGCGGATCGACCGGCGCGGCGAGGCCGACGAGTTCGTGCAGCTCTACAAGGGCGTGATCGCGCGCCGCGAAGAGTTCGTGCGGCTGAACGTGCTGTTCTTCGCGCTCTTGCTCGGAACGACGATCCTCCTCGGCGCGGCGGTCGGCTACGGGTTCGCGCGTCACGTCTCCGAGCGCGTCTCACGCGTCGCGGACGCCGCACGTCGCGTGGCCGGCGGCGATCTCGCGGTGCGTGTCCCCGAGCAGGGCAAGGACGAGATCACCGAGCTCGCGATCGCCTTCAACCGGATGCTGCGCGAGGTCGAGCGGAGCCGCGCGCGCATCGAGTACCTGCAGCGCGTCGGCGCCTGGCAGGACATGGCGCGCAGGCTCGCGCACGAGATCAAGAACCCGCTCACGCCGATCCAGCTGGCCGTCGAGGAGACGCACAGTCGCTACACCGCGATGCTCGAGAGGAGCGGCGAGAAGGGAGAGGCCGCGGATCCGAAGATGAAGAAGCTCCTCGACACGACCCTGGAGATCGTGACCGAGGAGGTCGGCACACTGCGGCGCCTGGTGAGCGAGTTCACGGAGTTCGCGCGGCTCCCGCACGCGCGCCTCCTGGACGAGGACATCGAGCGCCTGTTGGAAGAGGTGAAGCCGACCCTCGAACGACTCGGCCTCGGGACCGATCCGAGCGACGTCGCGCTCCGCCTGACGCCGAGCGGCGGTACCGCGATCCCGGTGAAGGTGACGGTCGATCCCACGTGCAGAGCCGCGAGCTCGGGCCTGCGCACGACCGCCGTCGCCGCCGATCGCCAGATGCTGCGCAAGGCCATCGACAACCTCGTGCGCAACGCGGTGCAGGCGATCCGCGCGGCGGCGAAGGGGTTCCGCGTCCAAGTGCACGCGACGACGCTCGACGACGGGCGCATCGCGCTCGACGTGGACGACGACGGCCCCGGCGTCCCCGAGGGGGAACGCGAACGCATCTTCGACCCGTACTTCACGACCCGCACGGAGGGCACCGGCCTCGGTCTCGCGATCGTCAAGAAAATCGTCGTCGAGCACGGCGGCACGATCGCGTGCGACGCATCCCCGATCGGCGGCGCCCGCTTCCGCATCCTCCTCCCCGCCGGCGAGAGCGCAGAATCGCGCGCCGCCATGGAGGAGTCGGAGCGGGCCCCGTCCGAAGACGTCTGATTGACCGAGCGTGATCTCGGTCGCCCGACCGCAGATCGGATTGAACACGGAGGCACGGAGGCACGGAGGATCGAGCGTCTGCCGATCGCGGCGGCGCCGTCTCGTCGCTCGTCGACGCGATCAGGTCCTCGCTGCCGAATCCACAGGGAGCCGGGGAGACGGGGAGGAAAAAGAGTGCTGCCGCGCGCATGCGATCGCGTGGTCGCTGCCGCTGCAGGCCACGCGCATCGGTGACGATCGGCAGACCGCTCGGAGCTCCCTCACGCCTCCTCGTCTCCCCGGCTCCCTGTTTTCTGGGTGGCGCGGTCACGGCGAAGCCAGCGAGAGCGGCGAAGAGCTCGGCGCGAAGCGGGCGGCAGCACTCTCGAGGACCTCCGTGCCTCCGTGCCTCCGTGTTCAATCGATCGATTACGCCGAGTTCGAGAATCGACGTCGCTCGTTTTTCAGCAGGTCATCGCGCGCTGGATGGCGTGCTCGAGCTCTTCCTCGTCGCTGAATCCGGTCTGGTAGGTGCGGATCGTCCCGCACTTGTCGACCACCACCAGGGTCGGGAGCGTCTTGATGCCGTAGGCCTTGGCGGCCGCGCCTTCGTCGTCGTCGAGCTGGCGGTACTGGATGCCGAGCTGCTGCAGTACGCCGCGTGCGCCGCTGTGATCGGCGTCGACGAGGACGCCCATCACGACCACGCCATCGCCCGCGTGCTTCTTCGAGAGCTTCTCGAGCACGGGCATCTCGAGGCGGCAGGGCCCGCACCACGGTGCCCAGAAGTCGAGCACGGTGACCTTGCCGCTGGCTGCCGCTGCCGCAGCGCCGACGTCGACCTTCGGGATCTGCGGGGCGGCGTCGAGCAGCGGGAGGATCAGCGGCGGCGCCTTCTGGCCGATGAGACGGTGGCTCTTCTCGAGGAGCTTCGGGAGGATCGCCATGGCGAAGAACCCGAGCACCACGACCAGGACCACCGTCCACGGGCTGGTCTTCGGTTCGGACTGCGCGCGCGCTCGGTTCGCCACCATGAGTACTTATGGCTGCCGAGGCGGTTCGTCACGGGGCGAATCGAAGGATCGCCACACCGTCGAGGTCGAACCCCGCCGTCGGATCCTTCGCCGGGAACCTCCCGTTCGCGTCGCGGATGCGCACGAAGCGGGCGCGTTTCACCCCGATCGTGGCGAGATCGAAGGGATCTCCGCCGGAGCGGGTCAGATCCTCGCCGTCGATCCCGGTCTCGGGGGTCGCATGGGTCGTGTGCCAGCCAGCGCAGGTCCCGTACGGATAGCTGGTCGCGGTGCAGGGAAAGGCCGTCCAGGTCACGCCGTCCTCGCTCACCGCGACTTCGGCGGGCTCTGCGAGGACCGCGGTGGGATCGCCGCCTGCTTCGAACGCGTTCTCGAAGACGAGGAAATCGATCCCGGGTCCGTCGACAATCTCGACGTCGAAGCCGAGCACGATTTCGCCTCCATCGCCGAGCGAGAGCACGTCGAGCGAGCCTGCGCAGCAGCCGCCACCGTGCGGTGGGCCGAGCACGATGTCCGGGAGCTTCTCCTCGTTGAAGCCACCTTTGTCCCCCTTGGTGTAGCTCACGACCTTGGTCGCGTAGCGAACGTCGGCGCGTGGTCTCGGCGGCGCGTCCGCCGCTGCGTCGTCGGGGGACGTCGCGGTGCCGGTGTCTGCGGTCGTCGTAGCGATGGTCTCGTCGCCGCCGCTGCATGCGGTGCATGCGAGAAGCGCACAGGGAAGGATCCAGAGCAGGCGCACGGGGCACTCCATTCGCGCACCCGTCCGTGCGCTCAGAGTTCGCCGACGAACCAGGTCTCCGGGCTCCCGGATCGTCCTACTCCGTCGCCCTTCCCACCCGCTTCGCGCGTACGCGAGAGCGGACAGTGGCATTGCGACGTTTCGTCCCCGGTGACCGTGGGGTGGGACCGCGCCGGATTTTCACCGGTCTTCCCTCACGACCGCTCCCTTCCGCGCCCGCATGGACGCGAGGAGTCGTCGTGCGCACGGCGACGAAGGGGAATCCCCCGGCGGCGCGCGAGCCCTCGGCGTCGCGTCGGAACGCCGACGCGAAGTGAGCCCATGACGTACCTCGGAGCGCGCCCGCCCTCAAGGCCGCGCGGGCGACACGGTGCGGAGCGCTCGGTCGCCGGCAAAGGCGAGCGCCACGTTGCCCGTCGCGAGCCGCGCGCTGCATACCGCCGTCTTCCCGTCGAACAGCGGGAGCAGACGATCGACGGTCTTCGGCAGGTGCGCGACGTGGCCGCTGCGCACGAGCACTGCGCCGCCTCCCTCGAGCGCGATCGCGTGATCGTCCTCGCGGCTCGATGGGAGGTCGTCACGGAACGGCGCGAGCGTCTCCATGCACGCGCTCGCGCACGCGAGGTCGATGAACGTCGCGGTGCCGTCGTCGGCCACGCGGAGGAGTCGGCTCCCCTCGCTCGTCCCGATGGACGCGAGCACGCCCGCGCGCGCGTTCTTCGGCGGGAACGCGAGCGCGACGGAGGCGGTGGCGCCCGGCGCGAGGATCTCGATCGAGGTCTCCGCGTCGCTCTCGCCGTACGCGACGACGAGCCCGCGACCTTCGACCCAAGCCGCCGCCGCGCCGGTGCGCGCGCGGAGGAGCCGCTTCGCCGAGAGCGTCCCGTCGGTCGCGAGACGCAGGACGACGTCGGTCTTCGACGCCGCGCGTGTGGCGCCGACCACGTAGACGGAGCCCTCCTCGCCGGGGACGACCGTCCCCCCGACCACGTCGGCGAAGGTCGTTCCCGAGGGGGGCGTCGCCGCGCTGCTCGTGCCCGCGTCGAAGTCGACGAGCGTCCCCACGCCCGCCGCGTCGATCGCGAGCGATGCGACACCCGCCGTCGCGAGCGTCACCGGCGCCGTCGTCCACGCCTCGACCTCGCTCCTCGCCGTCAGCGACAGGAGATCGACGACGTGCGCCGTCGTGCCATCGGCGACGATCACGTAGCGAGTCCCGAGCGTCGTGCACCGCGGTACGACAGGGATCGCCGGGAGCTCGAGGGCGCGCGTGATCGACCCCGTCCGCTGCGCGAGGATCGCGAGCGTCGTGGTGGGCGCGGTCGTCAACCCCGACAGCTCGATCGCTGGCGTGCGTCCGTACACGAGCGTCGCGCCGTCCGCGCCCAGGCCCGCGAGGACGAGCGCGCCGATGCCGGTCTTCTCGCCGTCGGGCAGGTCGACTCCGCCTGCGGTCGTCGCGGCGCGCGCGATGACGCGCTCGGTGCCGTCGACCGCGCGCACGCGCAGCTCGACGCGGGCAACGGTCGGATCGCCTGCGAAGGCGGCCCCATCGAGCCCTCCCGAGACCGCGATCGAGAAGCCTTCCGGATCACCCTTGCAAGCGCCGATCACGGTGCAGAGCGCGACGCCCGCGCAGGCTCGCAACGCGAGCGCGCGGAGGAGGCGGCGGGGGGCGATCGTGGAGCGACGGCGCATGCGTCGTCATGGTATCAGGCGCTCTCGCGATGCTGGCTCGCTTTACGATCGCACGACGACGCGCAGAGCTGATCGAGGGCGCCGTCCTCGTCCTCGTCGGCGCGCTCGGCCTCGTGATCGGAGCGCGCGCGCATCGTCCCGCGGAGGCGCGCGCGTCGTCGGTCGTCCCCGTCGTACCGCCGCCGGGTGGCTGGCCCGCGATGCCCGCCCACGCGGAGGGCGTCACGAAGTACGTGCTCGAGGCGAAGCTCGATCCGGTCGCGCACACGATCGCGGGCAAGGGCACGATCACGCTGCGCAACGCTGCGGCGGTGCCGCTCCGCGAGCTGCGGATGCACCTCTACCTCAACGCCTTCAAGAACGATCGCACGGTGTTCCGTCGCGCGCGGGTCGCCGGGTTCCGCGGCAGCGAGAAGGGGGAGCCCGGCTACATCGACGTGAAGCGCCTGGTGTCGAACGGGAAGGACCTGTGGCCGAAGCGCGAGCTCGTCCCCCACGCCGGCGACTTCCCGCAGGATCCGCTGCGGAAAGGCGCGATGCCTCCGGTCCCTCCTGTGGAAGGGGCGCCCGACGACGAGACCGACGTGCGCGTCCCGCTCGCCGAGCCGCTCGCTCCGGGCGCGTCGCTCACGCTCGAGGTCGAGTTCGAGGACAAGCTCCCGAAGGTCTCCGAGCGCACCGGCTTCGAGGGCACGTTCCACTTCGCCGGCCAGTGGTTCCCGAAGCTCGCGAAGCTCGAGAAGGACGGAAGCTGGGCCTCGTTCCCCTTCCATCACCTCGCCGAGTTCCACGCCGACTACGGCAGCTACGACGTCACGGTGGACGTCCCCGAGGCCTACACGATCGGCGCGGTCGGGCCGACGCTCTCCACGAAGGTCGAGAACGGACGCCGCATCGAGCGTCACGCGATCGACGACGTCCACGACTTCGCGTTCACGGCGTGGGACCGCTTCGTCGTGAAGGAGAGCAGCGAAGGCGGCGTCGCGATCCGTCACCTCGGCCCGCCCGGGTACGAGCGCGCAGCGGCGATCGAGATCGAGTCGGTGCGCCACGCGCTCCGCGACAAGAACGCGCGCTTCGGCGAGTACCCCTATCCGCTCGTCACGATCGTCCACCCGCCCGAGGACGCCGCGGAGGCGGGCGGCATGGAGTACCCGACGCTGATCACGACGGGCGGGCCGTGGTGGAGCCCCTCGGTCGGCTTGCACTGGTTCGAGGACGTCACCATCCACGAGTTCGGCCACCAGTGGTTCTACGGCCTCGTCGCGACCCACGAGGTCGAGTGGCCCGCGGGCGACGAAGGGTTCAACAGCTTCGGCGATCACCTGGCGCTCGCGACGATGTTCGGCTCCGGATCCGCCGTCTCGATCGGACCGTACGTCCTCTCGTCGGAGGTGTTCTCGCACCGCGGAATGGCGACGGCCTTCGACGAGCCGATCTTCCAGCCGGCCCCGAGCTTCGCCAACGGACGCTCCTACGGCAGCCGGGTCTACGGCGCGACGTCCATGGTGTTGCTCACGCTCCGTCGCGTGTTCGATCCGCAGCGCTTCGACTGGGCGATGGGCATCTGGACGCGCACGATGCGCTTCCGCCACCCGAAGCCCGAGGACTTCCTCGCCCTCCTCGGCCGCGAGGTCTCTCCCGAGTGCGAGCGCGCGGCCCGTCTCGCGTTCACCACGCCCTTCTCCTACGACGTGTACGTCGAGTCGATCTCGAGCGAGAAGGAGATGTCCCCGGCAGGGTACTTCGACGGACCGGGCGGCCGAGAGAAGAAGGTCGCGAAGGAGACGGGGCGCTTCACGAACATCGCGTTCATCGGACGGCGCGGTCTCCTCGACGTGCCGGTGGACGTCGAGCTCCGCTTCGCCGATGGAAAGACCGCGCGGCGCACCATCCGCTTCCCGACCGCAGCGATTCCGGTGACGGCGTCGACGTCCGAGGTGCTCGGAATGGCGATCGGCGTGCAGGTCGGCGCGGTCCCCGACGGACCGATGCCGACCGCGGACCAGCCCTCCGCCATGCCGACCTGGTATCGCATCGACGCGGATGGCCCGACCGAGCTCGTGTCGGTGACGGTGGATCCGGACGGCAAGCTGCTCGTCGATCGCAATCGCCTCGACAACTTCGCCTCGACGTCGAAAGGGCGCGGCGGCGCGCCCGTCGCCCGAGAGCGGGCGCTCGCCTGGATCGGCACCCTCGCACGCTGGGTCGGACCATGAGCGGTCGGCCCATGAGCCCGTTCCACGCGCGCAGGCGTCCGACCGCGGTGCTCGCGATCTACCTCACCGAGGCGATCGTCGCCTGGATCCTGGCTTCGCCGTGGGCGCAGGCGACGAGCGGCATCGTCGGCGCGCATCCGCTCGGTGATCGGGCGTTGTGGTGGGAGCCCGGCATGCACCTGCTCGGCGACGCGGAGGCGCGCTTCGGCACCATCGCCCGTGCGCTCGTCGGGTCGACGATGATCGGCCTCGCCGCCTACGCCATCGTCGCCGTCTATCTCTCCGGCGTGTTGCTCGCGGCGCTCGCGGGCGAGGCAGGGCGGCTCCCGCGCGCGCTCGGACGCGGCGCCGAGGTCTTCTGGCGCCTCTTCGCGCTCGCGGCGATCGAGGTCGTGTTCTCCGCGCTCGTCCTCGGCATCATCGGCATCGGGCCGGCCTACTCGCTCCACGGCCAGTTCGCGGCCGATCCGCCGCGCGCGGCGCTCGTCGCGTCGCTCCCCGTCGTCCTCGCGCTCGCGGTGATCGCGTTCGTCCACTGCGCGTTCGATCTCGCGCGGGCGAAGGTGGTCGCGGACGACGCATCGGTGCTCGAAGCGCTCGGTCGCGCGCGCGCGCCGCGGGACGTGCTCGATCTCCTCGCCCTCGCTCTGCCGCGGTGGCTCGCCGCCGTCGGCCTGGTCGCCATGGGGGCGGCGTTCTCCACCGTCTCGATGGCGGTGGCCGCGATCTTCTTCGTGCACCAGCTGATCGCGGTCGTACGGGTCGAGCTTCGTGCGAGCGTCCTCGCGCGGGCGCTCGCGATCGTGTCCGTGGCATGAAGGGGTGGCTCCGGACCGCGCGCGGCATCGGCGTCGTCGTCGCGACGCTGCTCACCTTCGCGATCGGCTTCGTGCCGCTGTTCGCCGGTCCGGGCTACGAGCACGCGATCGCGTCCGGCCTGGTGATCCCGGCGATCGCTGCGCTCGTCGCGGCGGCGGAGGGGTTCGTCGGCCGACACGACGTGGCCGACCGTGCGCCGCACGCGATCGTGCTCCGCGGGCTCGGGACCGGGCTCGCCGTGTCCGCGGCCGCCCTCGCGACGGCCTTCGTGCACGCGATCTTCGCCGGTAGCTGCGATCCGCTGGGCGGCGTCGCGACCTTCGCGCTCACCGCCGGATTGGGCGCGCTCCTCGCGGGCGGCATCGGCGCGACCGCCGCGATCGCCAGCGCGCACCTCTTCTCCCGCGCGCGGCGCCGCCGTCGCGTCGCGATGATC
>JBKJQC010000443.1:0-6602 GCA_046593995.1 Polyangiales bacterium | reverse complement strand
GCCGGTACCGCTCGGCGCCAAACGCGAGCATGCGGGCGCCGTCGCCGTCGGTCGCTACATCTACAACGTCGGCGGGTCCGATGGCGCCGCGCCGGTCGAGACCGCAGAGCGGGCGATCATCCTCTCGCCGCGCGAGACCCCCGAGATCACCGACATCGATGCCGAGCTCGGCATGAACGGGCTCGACGCGGGCGAGTACCAGTACCGCGTCAGCGCGGTGTT
Source organism: Polyangiales bacterium (assembly GCA_046593995.1). GTDB lineage: Bacteria > Myxococcota_A > Polyangia > Polyangiales > JADJMO01 > JALHOE01. Next base: position 6,380 of record JBKJQC010000443.1, on the reverse strand, counting down.
CACCGCGGCGGATCTGGACAACCCCGGTGGCGAATCGCTCCCGAGCGATCCGTTCACCCTCCGTCTGCCGGCGATCACCAACAAGAAGATCGCAGTGACCGTCATCTTCCGCGCAGCGGCCGACTCCCTCGGTGCCCTGCTGCCGAACGTCGCGAAGTACCGCATCTACCGCACGCCCAAGGACGGCGCGCCAGGTAGCGAAGTGCTGCTTGGTGAGACCGCCGACGGCACGACGCTCACGTTCAAGGACGACGGAACCAAGGCGCTCGGCACGCAGAAGCCGATCCCGCTCGGCGCGACGGGCAACTGGTTGAAGCTGCCGATCATGGGCACGAAGCGGCTCGGGCCGAGCGTCGCGCACGCGTTCGAACCCGGCAGCGCGACGAAGTTCCACGTGTACGCGATCATGGGGAACAGCGCAGCGACGACGAGCGTCGGCAGCTACGAGTTCCTCACGGTCGACATCGCGCCGAACGGCCGCCAGACGTTCGGGGCTGCGTGGACCACGGGAACGGGAGCGGGGGCCACACTCACACAACCGCGCTTCGAGGCGGGCGCGTGGGTCGTCACGCGGGAGACGACCACGAAGGTCGCCGCGGGTGACACGTGGATCTACGTCGGCAACGGGCGCGTCACCGGCAACGTGCTGGCGCAGACGGACGCAGCGAAGGTGCAGGCTGGTGGGCAGCTCGGAGCGTGGACGTCGGTCACCGCGCCGAACGCGAAGGTGTCGGGATATGGCGCCTTTGCGGGGAGCGGGCAGCTGTTCTTGCTCGGTGGCGGTGCGGTGAGCACCGCGCCCGATTCGTCGGCATCTTCGACGACGATCGCCGAGGGCACCGCCGTGCTGCCGACTCTCTCGAACTGGAACGCGGGCGGTTCACTCAGGCTGGTGAGGGCGCGCTACCTGCCCGGCACTGCCGTGCAGAACGCATTCGTCTTCGTGCTCGGCGGCAAGACAGACGAGCCGAGTGAAGCGAGCAACACCACCGAGCTGGTGATCCGGTGAGGAGCAAGCCCATGAAGCACACCATCCTGCGCACGCTCCTCGCCACGTCGCTCACCCTCACCGCCACGCTCGCCGCCGATCTGGGCCTCGCGGACGAAGCGACCGCGGAGAAGCGCGAAGAACGCCCCGGCGCCGGCCACTCCGGCGTCTTCATCACGCCCAAGGTGGGCGGCATCATCCCTTTCGGGGGTCTGAATCCGTTCGTCACCGCCGGCCTCGATGTCGGCTACGCGCTCAAGATGGGCCTCGCGTTCGGCGTCGCCGCCGACTACACGGCGCCGCAGAAGTCGGGCGAAGAGAGCGACTCGCGCATCACCGGCGGCAAGTACAGCTGGCACATCACGAACCAGCAGCTCCAGGTGATGCCGTTCGTGATGTACCGGTTCAAGTCGCTCGGCTCGATCGTCCCCTACGTCGGCATCGGTCCGCGCATCTACATGCTGCGCAGCACGGTGCGCTCCGGTGAGGGCACGCCGACGTTCCAGGAGACCACCGAGCAGTCGACGAAGGTCGGCTTCGGCATCCCGATCGGGATCGAGCTCCGCGCGGGACCGGGTGCGCTGATCGCCGAGCTGCTCCTGCAGTACGGCGGGCTGAATCACACGGCGACGGGCGCGAGCAACACGGGCGCCGCCAGCTTGGCGCTCGGGTATCGATTCATGTTTTGAGCATGCGCGCCTGGCGGCTCTCGTTCGTGATGCTCGCGCTGGTGCAAGCCTGTCGCGAGCAGCGAGAGTCTCCCAGCGCCGCGCAGTCGGTCGCGCCGTCCCCATCACCGTCGAGCAGCTTCGACCTCGGGGCGCTGCCTCCGCCCGCGCATCGCGTCGCGGGCTCGTGGACAGCCGAAGAGGGCGTCGAATGGCGCGCCATCGTCATCGCGAAAGACGTGCCGCGCGCCGATCTCCGCCGGCTCGCGCGCACGCTCCATGCGGACCACCCGCGCACGTTCTTCGACGTGTACGACGACGACTACGAGCTCCCGAAGCTCGTCGCCGCGAAGGGGAACGACGACGCGCTCACCCCCACCTGGCGCGAAGCCCACGCGGTGGGGACCATCGCCGGCACGGTCGGGAATGTGCAGGGCCAGCTCGTGGTGAAGAACGTCACGCTCTACGAGTGGAAGACGAACACGACGACCCCTTTGCCGTGACGGCGGGGCGGCCTGACGTCACTCCGGCCAGCTGCGCTGGGTGCGCAGGGCACGCAACAGCGTGTCGAGCTCGACAATGACCGCGGCTCGCTTCGCGCGCGCTCAGGGCGTCATCGTCATCGCGCGGTCCTTCGGGCTCCGACGACGAGGATGCCCCACGTGCACGTCGCGCCAGGTCGGGCCGGCGGATGCGACGCGCACGGGGGCACCGAGCGCGTACTCGAGGAAGGTGAGGCACTCCTTCGGGCCGAGCGTCGTCAGCTCGGGAGCGCTGTGGAAGAGCGCTTCACAGAGCCTCGCCTGGTGCTCGAGGTCGCGGAACGGTCCGAGCGTCGGTGCGCCGCGCGCGTACGAGGTGCAGACCTGCAAGCGCGGCATGCGCGCGAGCGCGTCGAGGTGGGTGACGGCGAGCGCGTCGACCCCTCCGCACGCTGCGATCGCGTAGCGGAGGAGCACGAGGTCGAGGTGACCGACGCGGAACGACCCCTGCCAGGGGCCGTGACCGTTGTGCGGCTCGGGGACGAAGCGCGCGAGGTCCGGCGCCTCGGTCGGGAAGGGGCCCGCACCGTGACGGGTCGCGTACGTGCGGAGGACGCCGAGGCGCATGACCTCACGACGCCCCACGAGCTCCATCGCGTTGTCGAACGTGCAGGTGCTCCAGGTGGTGTACGGATGGAATCCGCGCCACTCGTCGAGCAGGACGCCCTGCGCGCCTTCGAACACCACGGTGCCCGGCTCCGCGATGCGCGCGTCGATCACGTCGTCGTCGAGGATGGCGCGATCGTCCAGGGCGAGCGCTTCGATCCACGCGTCGGCGGTGGAGCGACTCTCGAGGAGCGCGAGCTCCGTCGAGGCCGATGGCGGAAGATCCTCGGGCAGTGTCGCGAGCAGACGCTCCTGCGCGCGACGGAGCAGCACGCGTAGTCGCGGCAGATCGCGCAGGTGCGCGAGCATGACGACGTCCTCCGGCGCCGCCAGCGCGTCGCGCATCACCTCGCCCACGCCGACGCCGCACGAGCCGTGTCGTCCGACGCCGCGCGCGAGCTCGCGGATGCGGTTTGCGGCTTGGTGGAACGGGGTGATCACGCGACAGGCGCTGCTCGCCGACCACCTCGCGAGCGCATCGGGGACACCGACGCGCGCGAGGTGCTGCGCTTCGACGAGCAGCGCCGTCGGGTGCACGACGACGTGCCGCGAGAGGATGGTGCGTACGCCCGGCACGAAGGTGCCGGCACCGAACTGGGAGAACGTGTGATGACGACCGTCGGGCGTGACGACGTTGTGCGCCGCCTGTGCACCGCCGTTGAAGCGCACCACCGTGTGTGCCCCGCGCGCTCGCACCAGCGCGTCGACCACGACTCCCTTCCCGGCGTCGCCGAACCCGAGGTCGACGACGACGTACGCCTCGTTCCCCCGCGACGCCGTCGTCGTGGGCGTCATGCGCGTCGGGCGCGGCTCGCGCCGTCCCCCTTGGGCAATGCGGCCGCGCCGAGTCGCGGCGAGGACGCGCCGTCGCGACCGAGCGTCGCGGCGAAAGGCGTCAGCGCGCGCACCACTGCGGCGATCCGCGCGCGCTCGGCGCCGGCGGCGGAGAGCACCGACGCGAGCGCTTCGACGTTCGGGACCACCTCTTCGGCGAGGGCGATGATCCCGGCCGCGGCGAAGCAGGTGTCGGCCGGATCTTCCAGGCAGATCACGTTGTCGCCGAGGAGATCGCGCCAGCGACGCTCGCACCGTGCGCGGCGTCCCTGGTCCGGGACGAGGAAGAACGGATGGAAGGTCTTCTGCAGCTCGGCGACGACGTGCTCGATAGGCACGTCGCGATCGAGCTTGTCTCCGACGAGGGTGTCGACCTGGTGGCGCGAGATCGCGGGGTAGGGGAGCTCGTCCCCGGTCATGAACATGTACCCGCGCTTCCCGCGCTTCGTCACGCAGTCCATCTTCACGTGCTGCGCGAGGAAGTAGAGGGCGAGCTCGTAGGACTCCGTGTCCTGTCCGCCGCCGCCTCCTTCCAGGTAGCTCCACGTGAGCCACTGATCGATGAGCTCCGCGGTCGACTCGAACTGACCGACCTGCAGCGGCGCGCCATCGCAGGTCGCGTCCCCGACGGCCATGAACAGCACCTGCGGATCGGCGATGCCGGTGTCTCCGAGCAGCTTCATGAAGCGCGGGAGCTCACGTCGCGCGAGCATCTCGGGGATGGCGCCCATCGAGCCGGTGACGTCGAGCGCGAACGCGATCCCGAGCGTGTTCGGGTGCTCGGCGGAGTCGCAGCTCTCGCGGAACCCGACCCCGTTCGGGTTCATCAGCGGGTGGCACTGACGCTGCGTGAAGACCGCTTCGCGCGGCAGTGTGGCGCGTGCGCGCGTGATCGCATCGTGGGCGGCGTGGCTGTAGTTTCCGAACCCCATGAGTCCCTCCTTCTTGTGAATCGGCTTGTGAGATGAGCGTCTCGCTAGAGCGCGAGACGCACGTACGTGGGTGGTCCGTAGAGCGCGCGTGCGATGTGCACGAGCTCTCGTTCGACCGTCGCGGCGTCCCCTCCGACGCGCGCGGTGGTGCGAATCAACGACGCGAGCGGCGTCGGCAGCGTGGCCGGCGGGCGCACCGCATCGCCCCCGCACAGCCACGCGATCGAGCGAGCGGCCGAGGCCACGTCGACGCTCGCGCGCGCCTGTTGCCCGACGTCGAACGCGGGCTCCTGACGGAGGGGGAAGCGCTCCCCCTCGCGCGTCGCGCACGACCATCCGACGAGCATCACGCCGTGATCACGCGCATGGACGACCAGGTGTCGCGGAACCACCGCGCCGTGGACGAACCCGCTCGCGTGCACGAACGACAGGAGCTCGAGGGTGCGACGCAGGATCCAGATCGCGTGCCGAGCGTCGATAGCGTCACCCTCGCTGGCGCGTACGTCCTCGAGCGTGTGCGCGAAGCCGCTCGCGTAGCGGAACACCGATGCGCGCACGTGCCCCACGAGCCCGTTGCACACCGGCGAAGGCAACCGCTCGACGAAGTGCGAGGCGCCGGGGGCGTCGCTCGCGTGCAGCGCATCGAGCGTGCTCCACTCGCGGAGCAGCAGATCCTCGTCACCGCGGGCGCGGAGCACCTTGAGGACGACGCGCTCGACGGGCAGCCGCGCCCGCCGCGCGAGGAACACGTCGGTGCTCTCACCCTCTGCGATGCGCCCTTCCACGACGTAGGGTGTGTCGGCGACCTGGACCAGCTCGCCAACGGGATCGACCGAGAAAGACCGTCGGAACTTGCCCGCCCAGACCACGCGCGGGTCGGCGGAGAGCGTGCCGTCGCAGTATCCGCACGTCGCGACGGAGGACACGAGCGCCTCCTCGGAGAGCGGCGCTCCGCAGCGCGGGCAGTCGACTTGGCGGAGGAAGGTCACACCCTCGACGTAGGGCTTCCCCAGCGCGCGACCAGGTTTGGGCACAAAATGCTTTTACTTCCGTCCAAGCAGCCACGGCACGAGCTTCGGCGCCGGTGCGCGCCGTCACCTCCGCGTGCCGGTGACGTCAGGAGAGGAGCGCGATGAGCTCGTCTCGCGTGATCGACGCGGCCGCTGCACCGGAGGCCAACGCGACGTCGGCGAGCGCGCGCTTCTTCTCCTGCAACGCGAGGATGCCTTCCTCCACCGTGTCCTTCGCGACCAGGCGATACACCATGACCGGCTTGTCCTGCCCGATGCGGTGCGCGCGATCGGCGGCCTGATCCTCGACCGCGGGGTTCCACCACGGGTCGACCAGGAATACGTGATCGGCGGCCGTGAGGTTCAAGCCGGTGCCGCCGGCCTTGAGCGAGACGAGCATCACCGGCGGTCCGTCGTCGGCCTGGAACTTCGCGACGACGCCGGCACGATCGTTGGTCGAGCCGTCGAGGCGGGTGAAGCCGACGGCCGCTTCTCTCAGGTGAGGCTCGATCAAGTCGAGCAGCGACGTCCACTGCGAGAACACCAGCGCCTTGTGACCGTCGGCGGCGGCGTCGGTCAGCGCTTCGACGAGCGTCTCGACCTTGGCCGACGAGTCGGCGCGCTGCCCGGGGACGAGCGCCGAGTGACATGCGGCCTGGCGCAATCGGAGCAGCGCCTCGAGCGCGGCCATCACGCCCTTGCCTTGCTCGAGCAGCGCGACGATCTCGCGCTGGGTCGCGGCGCGGATCGTGTCGTAGGTGACGCGCTCGGCCTCGTCGAGCTCGACGTACATCACGGCG
>JBKJQC010000410.1:0-26465 GCA_046593995.1 Polyangiales bacterium | reverse complement strand
CTGCAGCACGAGGATCTGCACGCGGCGCTCGACCGCGTTGGCTGGGATCCGGGCCTTTCGACCTGCTTCGTCGCTGAGGGGTTCGTCCATTACCTCTCGCCGTTCCGCTTCGAGGCGCTCGTCGCCTCTACTGTGCATGGGGGCACCCGCGCGGCCCGACGGCGCTTCGTCCTCAGCTTCATCCGGAGCGAGATCTTCCTCACGGCGAGCGGCGTCTTCATCCACCTGATCAAGGCGATGGACGAGATCCCGAAGCTCCACTTCCGGGTCGACGAGCTGCGCGAGCGGCTCGCCGCGCATGGCTATGGCGGGTTCGCGTCGTGGAGCGCGCGCGGGCAGATCGAGTCGTTCGCGCCCATGGCGGCGCATCGCACGCTGCGATCGACGCAGGACGTGGCCCGGGCGGACGCGTAGGATCGCGGTCCGTGATCGAGCTCGTCGACGTCCACAAACAGTACGACGGCGTCGCGGCGCTGGCCGGAGTCACGCTGTCGATCGGCAAGGGGGAGCTCGTCGCGATCGTCGGGCCGAGCGGCTCCGGCAAGAGCACGCTCCTGCAGCTCCTCGGCGCGCTCGATCACGCGACGCGGGGAACGGTGACGCTCGACGGCGTCGATCTCGCGACGTTCGACGACGATGCGCGCACGAAGCTGCGACGCGACCGCATCGGGTTCGTCTTCCAGTTCTTCAACCTCATGCCGACGCTGACGGCACTCGAGAACGTGATGTTGCCCGCGCTCCTCGCCGGCGTCCGGGTGAAGGACATCCGTGACGTCGCGGCAGCGCGCCTCGAAGGGGTCGGTCTCAAGGACCGCCTGCAGCATCGGCCCGACCAGCTCTCCGGCGGCGAGATGCAGCGCGTGGCCATCGCCCGCGCGCTGATCCGCGATCCGCCGCTGCTCCTCTGCGACGAGCCCACGGGAAACCTCGACAGCAAGACCGGCCACGACGTGCTCGAGCGCATCCTCGCGACAGCAGCGCGCTCGACGAGCGACGCGCGCACGGTCGTGATCGTCACCCACGACCCCAAGGTCGCCGAGCGTGCGCGGCGCGTGATCACGCTGCGCGACGGGCTCGTGGAGCGCGACGAGCGGTGACCGGCTTCCTCGCGCTCATCCGCTACGTCGCCGTGCGTCACCTCGTCGAGGCGAAGCTGCGCACCCTGCTGGTGGTGTTCGGCGTCGCGCTCGGCGTGGCGATGGTCGTCGGAACGACCGCAGCGAACGGCGCGATCCTCGGAGCCTTCGACGAGCTCGTCGATCGCGCGGCCGGAAAGGCGGACGTCGAGATCGTCGCCGACGAGTCGGGGGTCGACCAGGCGCTCGTCGAGGCGATCTCGGAGCGGCACGATCTCGCCGCGCACGTCGCAGGCCGCATCGAGCAGACGACGATCCTGGCGGACGGTACGCGGATCCTCGTCCTTGGCGTCGACCTCCTCGGCGACCTCGAGTTCCTGCCATTCCTGACAGACGAAGGGAAGGACCCTTTCAAAGACGCGCTCGCGTTCGTCAACGATCCGCACGCCATCCTGATCACCGACGGCCTGGCGCGGTCCAAGGCGCTCGGGCCAGGTCGAGCGCTCTCGCTCCGGACCGCGCACGGCGTCGAGGAGATGCACATCGAGGCGATCCTCAGGGAGACCGGCGCGTCGCGCGCGTTCGGCGGACAGCTCGCGATCCTCCAGCTCGACGCCGCGCAGCTCGCGTTCGCACGGGAGGGGAAGGTCGACCGCATCGACGTCTCGTTCCCACCCGGAGCGGACTTCGAGGTCGCGCGTCGCGCGCTGCAAGACTTCGTCGGCGCGCGTGGGAAGGTGGACCGTCCGTCGCGTCGCGCGCAGTCGCTCGCGCGGATGACCGCAGCGTTCACCGGCGGCCTGCAGGTGACCGCCGTGATCGCCGTGCTGGTGGGGATGTTCCTGGTCTACAACGCGGTCGGCGTGGCGGTCGCACAGCGGCGGCGCGAGATCGGGATCCTGCGCAGCCTCGGGGCGAGTCGCAGATCGGTCGTCCTCGTCTTCCTCGGCGAAGCGGTGCTCGTCGGCGTCGTCGGCGGCGTGCTCGGCGTCGCGCTCGGCCACCTCTTGGCGAAGAGCGTGGTCGCGCAGTTCGCGCCCAACGTGTCGCGCTTCTTCGAGAACATCGCGACACCCTCGGTCGGCCTCTCGCGAAGGCTCGCGCTCGGCGGCGTCGCGCTCGGCGTCGTGTCCTCCGTCGTCTCTGCGTGGTGGCCTGCGCGCCGGGCCGCCGAGGTCTCGCCGATCGAGGCGCTCCGGCGCGCGCCGCCAGATCAGAGCGCGTTCCGGCGCCGCGCGCTCCCGTGGATCGCGCTCGCGCTCTTGGTCCTCGCCGTCGTCGTGGTGCAAAGGCCGAGCGCGAACACCGGGCTCGTCGCCCTGCTCGCGATCTTCCTCGCCGCCACTGCCCTCGCGCCCTCGGCCGTGATGCTCGTCGCGCGCGCCGCACCGTACGTCCAGGAGCTCCTCGGCATCTCGGCGCGGATGGGGATCGAGGCCATCGGACGCGCGGTGCCCCGCAGCGCGCGCACCGTGAGCGCGCTCACCCTCGCGACGGCGCTCGGCCTGACGATCTCGGCCTACACGTCGTCGTACGAACGCACCTGCCTCGCGTGGGTCGAGCAAGCCATCCCCGCCGACGTGGTGGTGACCGCGGGGTCCCCGCTCATGGATCGCAACGCACTCGCGTTCGCCCCCACGGCTGCCGCCGACGTCTCGGGCGTCGAGGGGGTCGCTGCGGTGAACCTCGTGCGCTCGCTTTCCGTGCGCTACTCCGCACCGTCGGCCGAGCTGCGCATCGAGGTGGCCTCGCTCGAGACAGCGCTCTACTTCGATCGCATCGGCGAGGCGCGACAGGTGATGCGCGGTCCGAAGCGCATCCCCCGCGACGCCCTCGAGCGCGAGCCGGCGATCCTGATCAGCGAGAACTTCGCGTGGAAGACCGGGCTCGACGTGGGCGCGTTCGTGGAGCTCCCCTCGCCGAGCGGACCGCATCGCTTTCGCGTCGTGGCCGTGGTCGCCGACTACTCGAACGATCAGGGCTTCCTCCTCGTCGATCGGCGCTGGATGCTCGAGTACTGGAAGGACGCGCGCGTCGAGACGATCTGGGTCTACGCGAAGTCCGGCGTCGATGCTGCCATTCTTGCCACTGCGATCCGCACGCGGCTCGCTTCGGCCGGCGAGGCGGGCTTGTTCGTCACCACCAACGTCGCGCTCAAGCGCGAGGTGATCGCGGTCATCGAGCAGACCTTCGGCATCTCGCGAGCGGCCGAGGCGATCGCATTCATCGTCGCGGTCCTCGGGGTCGTGGGGACGATGATCGCCGCCGTCCTCGATCGGGGCCACGAGCTCTCCGTGCTGCGCGCGGTGGGCGCCACGCGACGCCAGATCGTCGTCATGGTCGTCGCCGAGGCCGCAGCCCTCGGGACCTGCGCGGCGCTCCTCGCGATCTTCGCCGCTATCCCCGCGTCGAAGGTCTTCGTGGACGTCCTCGCGTTCCAGGCGAGTGGATGGAGCGTCCCGCTCGCGATCCCTGCGCTCGGGTTCGCACGCGTCGGCCTGTTGGTCGTGCTGCTGGCCGCGTTCGCGGGGTTCGTCCCGGCGATCCGAGCCTCTCGCCACGTGCTCGGACGCGCGCTCGCCGGCGAGTGACCGGCTCCGTGTCGGCTCCGTCAGCGACGCGGTTGCGGTCTCGGTTCATCATAGACCCTCGGTGGAATTCCCGGCTTCTCGCCCGGGGTGGGGAACGCGAGCCACCACGGCGGAAAGGCGCCCGTTTCGCCGGGCAGGCCAGGGTTTCCCCGCGAGCCGGTACCGTGCGGATCGTAGGCAGATCCGTACCCCCAGTTGGTCGGGTGGTTACGACCTGCGGGCATCGCCGTCTCGCGATTCGAGGGGTGCCCTACGACCGAGGGATGCCCGGGCCCGGCTCCGCGCAGCTGAGCGCTGCGGCAGCCCACGGCTCCGAAGAGGATCACGGCCACGAGCCACCGACGCATGATCATCCGTTCGTTGCACGGACCGTGCGCGACGCGACTCGGAGGCGTTTCCGCGACTAGACTCACTCAGCCGTGAGAACCGGGACGCGCATCGCAGGACGGTTCGTCCTCGGCCCTGCCACCGGCAGCGGGGCTGCGGCGATCGTCCATCGCGCGAAGGACACGGTCACCGGCGGGGACGTGGCGCTCAAGGTGATGCGCCGCGGCCTCGAGCTCGATGCGCGGTTCGAGCGCGAAGCACGCATCCTCGCCTCGGTGAAGGACCACGGCGTCGTCGGCTACGTGAGCCATGGTCGCGTGCCCGACGGTCGCTCGTTCCTCGCGCTCGAGTGGATCGAGGGCGTGACGCTGAGCGAGCGGATCGCGAAGACGCCGCTCGACGCCGGCGTCGCGGTCCGCATCACGCTTCGCGCGGCGCGCGCGCTCGGCCTGGTCCACGCGATGGGGATCGTCCACCGCGACGTGAAGCCGAGCAACCTCATGCTCCGCAGCGATACGCGCCACGACACGGGCGAGCCGCAGAGCTCGCTGTCGCGAGACGACGTCGTGCTGATGGACTTCGGGATCGCGCGTGCGTGGGACACGAGCTCGACGATGACGGCGACGAACGTCTTCCTCGGGACGCCCGCGTACGCCGCCCCGGAGCAGGCACACGCCGCGACGGTCGATGCGCGCGCCGACGTCTACGCGCTCGGGTGCGTGCTCTTCGAGTGCCTCGCCGGGCGTCGTGTGTTCGAGGGGCGCGATCTCATCGCGGTCCTCGCGAAGGTGGCGATCGACGCGGCGCCGCCGCTCTCCTCGTTCCGTCCCGATCTGCCGCCGCAGCTCTCCGCGCTCCTCGCCAAGACGCTGAGCAAGTCACCGGCCGATCGCGCCGTCGACGGCGCTGCCTTCGCCGAGGCGCTCGCCGCGATCCCGCGCGTCTCCGGCTCGGCCGCCGAGATCACGATCGCGCCCGCCGTCCACACCGAGGAGCTTCGCGTGCGGAGCATCGTCGTCGTCGACGGCATCGTCACGGTGAAGAGCCGCGGCCCCGACGACACCGTCCACGGCGCGGAACTCGAGGTACCGGACGCGCTGCGCGCGATCGTGCATCGCCACGGGGGCACCCTCGAGCTCCTGGTGAACGGCTGCGCGATCATCACCTTCGCCGTGAGCGGCGCGACCGAGCAGGCGCTCTCCGCCGCGCGCTGCGCGATGGCCTCGAGCGAGGCGCTACGCGGTCACCCCATCGCGGTCGCGACCGGACGCGCGGAGGTCGCGCGGGGTGCGGCGCTCGGCGCGGTGATCGATCGCGCGGTCGCGCTCCTCGAGCTCGCGCGACGCGACTCCCACCGCGGCGTGCGGATCGACGCCGAGACGGTCGCCCTCCTCGGCCGGAGGCTCGACCTCGAGGAGACGACCGAAGGCGCGTGGATCCGCGCGCTCTCCTCGCGCTACACGCCCTCGTCGCTCGGCGAGCGATGGAGCTGCGTCGGACGCACCGCCGAGATCGACATGCTCGTCGCGGCATTCGACGCGTGCGTCGAGGACTCGGCCGCGCGCGCCGTCGTCGTGACCGCGCCCCCTGGAATGGGGAAGTCACGCCTCGCGGACGAAGCCCTGAAGCGGATCACCTCGCGCGATCCGAAAAAAGACGGCCCGCCGCTGATCTTGCTCGTGCCCGCCCAGGCCGATCGCACGCGCTCGCCGCTCTCGCTGGCATCGGAGATCGTGCGCGCCGCCGTGGGCGTGGCCGATCCAGAGCTCGAAGGGGAGATTCAGCCGAAGGTCGCGCGCCGACTGAAACAGACTTCGCTCCCGGATCCAAACCGCACCGCGACGTTCATCGCAGAGCTCGTGGGCGCGCCGATCGAGTCGCCTCCGAGCGAGCTCGTCGCAGCGCGTGAGGATCCGTGGGTGCTCGGCGAGCAGCTGCGCGACGCATTCATCGACTGGCTCGGCGCGGAGGTCGCGCGCCGTCCGGTGATCGTCGTCGTCGATGATCTGCACTGGGCCGACGACGCGAGCATCCGATTGCTCGACACCGCGCTCGAGCGACTCTCCGATAGGCCTCTGCTCGTCGTCGCGCTCGCGCGTCCCGACATCGACACGCGCTTCCCCCGCCTCTTCGCCGGACGCAGCGCTCTGAAGCTGCCGCTCGAGGCGCTGCGTCGTGGGTCGGCCGAGGCGCTCGCGCGCGAGATCCTCGGCGGCGACGGCGATCCGGAGCTGATCCGGCGCATCGTCGACCGTGCCGCCGGCAACGCGCTCTTCCTCCAGGAGCTGCTGCGCGGCGTGCTCGAAGGTCGTGGCGAGACGCTCCCCGACTCGGTGCTCGCGATCCTCCAGGCCCGTCTCGACGGGATCGATCCGGAGGCGCGTCGCGTCCTCCGCGCAGCGTGTGTGCTGTCCGGCGAGTTCGCGCCCGACGCCGTAGCAGGTCTGCTCGACCAGCCGATGGCGCAGGTCGCGACGATGCTCGACGGGCTCGTGCGCGGCGAGGTCCTCGCGCGCAAGCCGCACGCGACGGCCACCGGTCGCAAGCTCCTCTTCTTCCGCCACGCCTTGATCCGCGACGCGGCCTACGCGCTCATCCCGGACGACGAGCGACGGACCGCGCATCGTGCCGCCGCGGAGTGGCTCGTGGAGCACGATACGCGCGACGCACAGCGCATCGCCGATCACTTCGAGCGCGCGGGTCTGCGCGAGCGCGCCATCCCCTGGCTCGCACGCGCCGCGCGGGAGGCGATGTACGCGCAGGACGCGGGCGCGATCCTCGACATCGTCGCGCGCGCGAAGAACGCAGGCGCAACCGGCCCCACGCTCGGGGTGCTGCGTGCGACGGAGAGCGCCGCCCTCGCGTGGCGCGGAGACTGGCCCGCGGTCGAGAGCGCGTGCACCGACGCGCTCGATCTCCTCGCGCGGTCGCATCCCTTGCGCATCGGCGCGATCTCCGGGCTCGTGGTGAGCGCCTCCATGACGGGCAAGGGCGACGGTCTCGTGCGCCTGATCGGCGAGCTGCGCGCCTTCCCCCTCGGCGACAAGCTCGACCGCTCGACCGCATTCGCGACGCACGCGGTCGCAGCCGGCTTGACCATCGCCGGACAACGCCGTCTCGCACGCGAGCTGTGCACGCCGCTCCTGCAGCTGCCGCCCGACGACAGCATCGCCCATGCCTCGATGCTGCTCTCGCGCGGCGTCCTCGACGAGATGGACGGGCTCCCGATGGTGCTCTCCTTCGCAGCCTATCGCGAGGCGGCCCTGCTCTATGCCCGGTCGCGGAACAGCTTCGGGATGGCATCGGCGAAGCGCTATCAGGCGCGCATCTACATCGCGGTCGGGGCCTGGGCGCGCGCGCTCGAGACCCTCCCCGAGGTCGTCGCGCTCACGAAGCAGGTCGGAGGCGGAGTGCACGTCGCCTTCGCGCACAACCTCCTCGCGTGGTCCCTGGTGGGCGCCGGTCGCGCGGACGAAGCTCTGGCGCTCCTTCGTGAAGTCGAGCCCCAGCTCGGAGGGAGCCCGCTCGCGACCGGACAGCACGCGACGGTGACCGCGCTCGCTGCGTTGGCGAACGATGATCTCGATCTCGCAGATCGCTCTGCGCGCACGGCCGACGAGGGACAAGGAATGCTCGGACCGAGCCGCGTGCATGCGCTCGTCCTCCGCGGCGAGGTCGCGCAAAGGCGCGGCGACGCGACCGGTGCGCTCGCCTTTGCCCAGTCTTCGTGGGAGCTCTTCACCGTCACGGGCGCGCCGGCTGCGACCGAGGCACCGCTCCGCGCGCTGTTGGTCGCTGCCCTGCGCGCGACGGGAGACGAGGCGGCCGCGAACCAGGCCTACGAAGAAGCGCGCGTGCGCTGGACGGAGCGCACCGCCGGCCTGCCCGCGGACGCGCTCCCCTGATCGCCTTGCGGCGTGCGAAAGGCCGCGCCACGAAGATGAGATGGTGCTCCCCGAATCGTTCCTCGCCGCCGTCGCGAAGGACTTCCCGGAAGACTTCCTCTCGCGGGATGCCTCCGACCTGGCGGAGTACGGGCGCGACTGGACGAAGGTCCACCTGCCGGCCCCGAGCGCCATCGCCTTCCCCCGCACCACGGACGAGGTCGCGCGTCTCGTGCGTCTATGCAGCGAACACGCGATCGCGATCGTCCCCTCGGGCGGTCGCACGGGGCTCGCGGGCGGCGCCGTCGCTGCGAAGGGCGAGCTCGTGCTCACGCTCTCGCGCATGCGTCGCTTGGAGCCGGTCGATCTCCTGGGGGCGACGGTGCGCGTACAAGCCGGCGCCGTGACCGAGGCCGTCCACCAGCACTGCGCCGAGCACGGCCTCACCTGGCCCGTCGACTTCGCGTCGAAGGGGTCGAGCACGGTCGGCGGGAACATCGCGACCAACGCTGGCGGCGTGAAGGTGATCCGCTACGGCCTCACGCGCAACTGGGTGCTCGGACTGCAGATCGTCCTCCCGAGCGGCGAGGTCCTCGAGCTGAACGGTGCGCTCGAGAAGAACAACACCGGGACCGATCTCCGCCAGCTGTTCATCGGCAGCGAGGGCACGCTCGGGATCGTCACCGAGGCGACGCTGAAGCTCACGCGCGTCCCGGGCAAGCTCGACGTCTTCCTCTTCGCGCTCGACGATCTCGCCTCAGTCCTCCGCCTCTTCCGCGAGGCGCGCTCGTCCGGTCCGTTCACCATCATGGCCTACGAATTCTTCACCGACCGCTGCCTCGCGCGTCTGAAGAGTCATCGCAACGTGCGCGATCCGTTCGCCGGCCCGTCCCCCTACTACGTGCTGCTCGAGGTCGAGTCAGGCGACGCCGCCGCCGTGCAGACCTGGATCGAGTCGCTCTTCGATCGCGCGCTCGTGACCGACGGCGTGCTCGCGCAACACTCGTCGCAGGCCGCCGAGCTCTGGACGCTGCGCGAAGGGATCAGCGAGAGCCTCTCGGCGACCGGCCTCCCGCACAAGAACGACATCTCGCTCCCGGTCTCGGCCCTCGAGCCGTTCTGTCGAGAGCTCGAGACGCTCCTCGGCGACCGCTACCCGTCGTTCGAGATCTGCCTCTTCGGACACATCGGCGACGGCAACCTGCACGTGAACGTGATGAAGCCCGACGAGCTCGCGAAGGACGTCTTCCTCGCGCGTGCGAAGGAGCTCGACCGCGAGATGTTCACGCTCGTACGGCAGTATCGTGGCAGCATCTCGGCCGAGCACGGCATCGGCTTGCTGAAGAAGGACTTTCTCCCCTTCTCGCGGACCCCCGAGGAGCTGACCCTGCTGCGCGCCCTGAAGCGCACGCTCGACCCGCGCGGCATCCTCAACCCCGGCAAGATCATCGACTGAGCGGCTTCTGGTAGACGAGCCGGTCGCGGCGTCCTCGACGGCGTTACGAACAGATCCTTCGCGGCGGACGGGCGTAAGGAGCAGGACACCTGCTCGTTCTCCCTCCCGAGGCTCCCGTGAAATATCTCCCGCTCGTCGCTCTCGCCGCCACCGTCACCGCCGCCGCGCACGCTGCGCCCGCTCCTCCGCCCGCTTCGGCCGCTCCCGCCGCGAACCCGGCAGCCGTCCAGAGCGCGGTCGCCGGCAACACGGCGTTCGCCGCCGACCTCTGGTCGAAGCTCCGTGGCGAGAAGGGCAACGTCTTCTTCTCCCCTGCGAGCATCTCGGCGGCCCTCGCGATGACCTACGCGGGCGCTGGGAGTGAGACCGCGAAGCAGATGGCAAAGACCATGCACTTCGACGGAATCCCCGACGTGCACGCGTCCCAAGGCGCGCTGCTCGCGCGGCTCTCGTCGTCCGGTCCCGACGTCCCGCAGCTCGCCATCGCGAACCGTCTCTGGTCGCAGAACGGAATGACGCTGGGCGCTCCCTTCGCGAGCACCGTGAAGACGAACTACGGCGCGGGCGTGGAGCTGATGGACTTCGTCGGTGCGTCGGAGCCCTCCCGCCTCACGATCAATGGCTGGGTCGCGGGCAAGACGAACGACAAGATCAAGGATCTCATCCCCGCCGGCGCCATCGACGTCGACACCCGCCTCGTCCTGACGAACGCGATTTGGTTCAAGGGCAAGTGGGCGAACGCGTTCGCCAAGAGCGCTACGAAGGACGCACCGTTCGCGACGCCGTCCGGCAGCGCCAACGTTCCGACGATGCATGCGACGATCGACGCGCGCTACGGCGAGACGAAGGACGCGCAGATCGTGGAGCTCCCCTACCAGTCGAAGGATCCCTCGAAGTCGCTCTCGATGGTGATCGTTC
The DNA here is from genome assembly GCA_046593995.1 of Polyangiales bacterium. Lineage (GTDB taxonomy): Bacteria > Myxococcota_A > Polyangia > Polyangiales > JADJMO01 > JALHOE01. The sequence continues at coordinate 16,213 of JBKJQC010000410.1, read as the reverse complement.
TCCCGAGCGCGAAGAGCGGCATCGCGGCGCTCGAGACCACGCCGTCCTTCGACACCTGGATCGCGTCGCTCGGCCACGCCCGCGTGAACATCGCGCTCCCCCGCTTCAAGACCACGCAGACGCTCGACCTCGGCACCACGCTGCAGTCGATGGGGATGAAGGCCGCCTTCCTCCCGAGCGCCGATTTCAAGGCGATCAACGACAAGATGCCGCTCTACATCACCAAGGTCCTGCACAAGGCCTTCGTCGACGTGAACGAGGAGGGGACCGAGGCTGCCGCGGCGACCGCTGTGATCATCGCCACCGAGAGCGCATCGATCCCGCCGCCTCCGAAGAACTTCGTCGCCGACCGGCCGTTCGTTTTCTTCCTCCGCGACACGACGACCGGCGCCATCCTCTTCGTCGGCCGAATCAACGATCCCCGCGTGTGAACGCGAGTCCGTTCCGCGTCCACGAGCTTGCAAGTGAACTCGCGTGCAGTACGGGTTCGCCCGTGATGTACTCGCGGCTGTGTCGCGTGCGCTCCGCCGCTGGGTGGTCGCGATCGTCGTGGTCTCGATCGCGCTCGGTCTCGTCGCCACCCGCATCGTGCACGCGCTCGCAGCGCCCGATACGCGCGCGCGCTGGCTGACGACCGCCGGCAAGCACGCCGCGGCCGAGGCCGTGTACTGGTCCGAGATCCAACGAGGCCGGCTCGAGGTCCCGCTGGTCGTCGCGTTCCTCGAGGCCCACGAGCACGCCGCCGCGACGCAGCTCTTCAAGGATCCCGAAGAAGAGGCGCTCCCCCCTGCGCCGGGAACGAAGGCACCGAAGGGCCCTCGACCCGAGCCAGCGCTCCCCGAGGAAGTCGTCGACGCCTTTCTCGCGCGCCCGGATCTCCCGCGCGAGATCGCCCTCATCGGACGTTTCGTACGCTCCGGTCGCGGCGCGGAAGGGGGCGCGATCCGCCGCGAGCTCTACGCAGAAGCTGCGAAGGATCCGCCGCTCCCCTGGTCGAACCACGTGCTCGCCCGCGAGGCATGGATGACGGGTCGCAACGTCGACGCGGCCGATCACTTCGAGCGCGAGGCGCGCGCGTTCGGACGCGGCGAAGACGCAGGCACCGCGCTGAGCATCCGCCTCGATCTCGGCGACCTCACCGGCGTCGGCACGCGACTCGCGGATCCCAGGCTCGCACCGCTCGTCCCCGCACACGTCCAGTTCCGGTACGGCGTCATGCGCCGCGACTTCGTGCGCGTCGCCCGCTACCTGCTCCCGTTCTCGTTCCCGAGACCATCGCCCGGACCGCTGTTGCTCGCGGTCATCGCCGCGTCCGCGTGGTTCGCGTTCTGCGCCCGCTTTGGTCAGCTCTCCGCGAGAGCTCGGCTGCGGGTCCCGTTGTTCCTCGCCGCGTTCGCGCTCGGCGTGCTGAGCATCGCTCCGACGATGTTTCTCATCGTCTGGCAGGACGTGGTCCTCCACCTGACGCCGAACGGCACGATCCTCCGCGACGCGGCCTTCTACATCCTCGGCGTCGGCTTCCGCGAGGAGCTCTCGAAGCTCCTGCTCTTCCTGCCACTACTGCCATTCCTGCGCCGCTACGGCACGCCAATCGACGTCGTGGCCTGCGGCGCCCTCGTCGGTCTCGGCTTCGCCGCCGCAGAGAACCTCGAGTACTTCTCGCGCGACGACCTCGCGTCCGCGCTCGGGCGCTTCCTCACGGCGAACTTCCTCCACATGTCGATGACGGCGATCATCGCGACGGCCTTCGAGCGCCTCGGCCGCAAGGAAGACGCCTTCTACGACTTCACGGTCGCCTTTCTGACGGTCATCACCCTCCACGGCGTCTACGATTTCTTCCTGGCGAGCCCCGCCGTCGGCCCCGACTTCGGCTTCCTCTCGATGGCCGTCTTCGTCGTCCTCGCGCGCAACTTCATCATCACGATGCACGAAGCACGCATCCGCATGGGCCGCTCGAAGCCCCTCCTCCCGGTCTTCGCCATCGGCATGGCCACCGTCACCGGCTCTAGCTTCGTCTACGCCTCCGCCCTCGTAGGCCCCGCGATCGCGGCCCAAGTCATGTTCCTCGGCCTTCTCGGAGTCGCCATCCTCGTCATCGTCTTCGTCAAACAACTCAGCCGCCTCTGACCCGTTGGGCGGCCCGACGCTTCGCGGGATGAGGACACTGGCCGCTGCATGGTCGGGGCGTGGTCGCGACGTCCGCGAGCGCTGCCCATCATCGCGCCGCCCATCATCGCGCCGGCCGGGGGTTCACCCACTTTGCCGATCTCGACGAGCCGAACGTTTGCAACGTTCGTCAAAACCCGCTCCGACTGTGAACTCCCGGCCACACGTTCGCAAAAGTGCGAACATCACGAACGTCTGCCTAGTCATCGCGGCACTCTCGGACTCACCCCCGCCATCTCACCCCGAACGTTGCAAACGTTTGCCAGGTCGGGGCGGGCGATCGGGGCGTGCTCCCCGGAGCTTGTGCCGAACGTTGCAAACGTTCGGCTCGTCGTCCCGACGGTTTCGAGCATCACACGCGGCAGCTCGCGGCATGGCCCAGTCGGCCGCGACGCCGAGCGGAGGGCTCTTCGCGATGGGTCGGCGGCAGCGCCTGAAGTTGTCTGCGCACGCAACCGCCGCGACCTCCCAGGCGATAGCCCGGCATGGTCGAACTACTTCGCTCGGGGCCGCACCCGCTTCGTCATCGCCTGGGAGAGGTGAGGGCGGAGCGCATCGTCGAGGGAGTGCGCGCGTTGCTCGCGTATGCGCATGGACACGGCGAGGAGTTGCCGGTGCCCGAGCGAGAGATTCTCGAGTGCGTCGCGCTCGCAGTAGATGCTGCGCGTGCGCGGGCGAGCCTCGCAGCGCAGCGCCCCGTCGCCGCGCGGTGTCTCGCTGCGCTCGCTGGTGTGACGACGAACACGGTTCGCCGGCTGGCGCGTTCCGGGGTGCTGAAGCGTGATGGGCAGCTGATCGCTGCGCCGAGCGCGCTCGAGTGGCTGACGGGAATCTCGCCGGTGATGCCGAAGACGGGGCACCAGATCGCGGTCATGCCGACGTGGTGGGAGCATCACCAGATCCGCTTCGCGATGAGCCCCCAACTCGGCGCGATCGTCGCCGAGCTGGCGCCACCCGGCTCCAGCCTGCGGTTCGACGTCTGGTACCAGCCGCACGTCCGTATCCCGTTCGAGGCGCGGCTCGACATCGCGGAGGCAGAGCGCATCTGTGACGCGATTCGCGACCGATTCGAGGAGCTCGACCCCGCCCACAAGCGGCCAGTGCTCGGCTTCGTCAGTAGAGGATCCGTGTCTTGATGCTGGTCGGGAGCTCGGCGATCGCGGTCTTCACGTCGTCGCTCACGTCTTGGCCGATGTCCATCACGAGGTAGCCGATGTTGGGGTCCGTCGCGAGGACTTGGGCTTCGATGTTGGCGTTCTTGTCTGAGACGATCGCGTTGATGTCGCGGAGGACGCCGGGGACGTTGCGGTGGACGTTGAGGATGCGGTGGACCGGGCGGTCGGGGTTCGGCGGTAGGTCGATCTGGGGGAAGTTGACGGCGCCGGTCGTCGTGCCGTGGTTGATGAAGCGGATCAGGGAGACCGCGACCTCGCGGCCGATCGATTCCTGCGCTTCGATCGTCGAGCCGCCGATGTGCGGCGTGAGGATGACGTTGGGGAGACCCTGGAGCTCGGTCTTGAAGCCTTCGCCGTTGCTCTCGGGCTCTTCCGGGAACACGTCGACCGCGGCGCCGGAGAGGTGGCCGCGACGGATCGCGTCGGCGAGCGCGGGGATCATGACCACCGTGCCGCGCGACGCGTTGAGGAGGTAGCTGCCCTTCTTCATGAGGGAGAGCTCTTCCGGGCCGATCATGTTCTTCGTCTGCGGCGTCTCGGGGACATGCAGCGTGACGAAGTCGGCGTGGGAGAGGAGGTCGCCGAGGGAGGAGACCTGGCGGTTGTTCCCCATCGGGAGCTTGGTGACGCGATCGTAGAAGATCACGTTCATGCCGAGCATCTCCGCGAGGACGCCGATCTGGCTGCCGATGTGGCCGTAGCCGATGACGCCGAGCGTCTTGCCGCGGACCTCGTAGCTGCCGGACGCGATCTTCTTCCAGATGCCCTGGTGCACTTCGCGGCTGCGGTCGCCGAGCTGACGCGCGAGGAAGACGACCTGCGCGAGGATCATCTCGGCGACGGAGCGCGTGTTGCTGAAGGGCGCGTTGAAGACCGGGACGCCGCGCTTGTGGGCGCAATCGAGGTCGATCTGGTTCGTACCGATGCAGAAGGCGCCGACCGTGAGCAGACGACGCGCTTCCTTCAGCGGGAGCTCGCGGAGCTGCGTCTTGCTGCGGATTCCGACGACGTGCGCGTCGCGGATCTTCTCGACGAGCTCCTTCTCCTTGAGCGCCGTGGAGTGCGCCTCGACCTGGAAACCTTCCGCCGAGAAGAGCGCGTGCGCGCTCGGGTGGATGTTCTCGAGAAGCAGGATCTTGATCTGATCCTTCGGAAACGAGGTCACCGCTGCGTTCGCCATCGCGCACGGCTTTAGGCGCGGTGCGTCGATGCGTCTACCGGGCCACAAAAAGGCGCGCAGCCCACCCCACAGTGGAGGCGAGCTGCGCGTCGAGACGACGACTTCTCAGCGGAACGCGGCGTGGACCGCGAAGGTCCCGTTGGTCGGCATCGCGCGGAAGCCCTCGTCGAAGAGCGCCCAGTCCGCCGCGTCGCTCTGCCAGTAGACCCCGTAGTTGCCGGGCATCGCGGGGGTGGAGCTCGAGACGACAGGGGTGATGAACAGGCGCATGCGGCGCATCAGCGTCGGGGTCAACGTGATGGCCAGCGGGACGCGGACGTCGGTCGTGTGACCCGACGTCGTCGTGGCGACCTGACGGAAGTCGAACGGACCGGGGGCGAAGGCGGCGACGTTGATCTTCGCACCGGCGGGGATCGCCGTTCCGTCCTGCGTCTCGACGGTCCAGCGGCCAATCGCTGCGTCGTAGCGGGTGACCAGGCTCTTCCGCAGATACGGCCCGGAGTTGCCGTAGTTGTGGGTGACGACGAGGATGCGGTCGGCGAGGCCGTTGACCGAGGCGTGGTTCAGCACGGTGCGGGTCGCGGCGGTCATCGCCGTGTGCGTGAAGCCCTCGTTGATCGACACGCTGAAGGACGCGTTGATCGGGAGGGTCGCAAGGTCCTCGTTGTAGATCTGCCAGCGCGAGCCGTCGTACCAGACGCCGACCGGGTGGTCGTTGTACGTGCCGACCGACGAGGTCAGCGGGTTCCATTGCTGTGTGACGACGAGGACCGCGCCCGGGTTCACGTTGGCGTGCGGTTCGTCGATGCGGCTCGAGTGCGTGTAGCCGGAGCGCGTCGCGGTCGTGACCGTGTGCAGCGTGACCGTTGGGTTGTTGCGCGCAGCCTCGATCGCGGCGCGCAGGTTCGGCTGCGGGCCGATGTTGCGGGACGACGCGGCCTGCGGTGTGCCGGTGCTGCGGAGGAGCGTGCGCAGGTTCTGCGGCGTGAGGCGACCGAAGCCCGAAGCGACGCGTGAGCCCTGGAGCGACGCGACCCCGCCGGCGATGATCGCCGATGCGCTGGAGGTCCCGCTGAAGCCCATCGTGTAGAACTGGCGCGCGTCGTCGCCGCCGGCGCGCACGTCGCCGTAGCCCGAGGTGAAGACGCTGTCTCCCCAGGCGTGGACGTCCACGCGGGCACCTGCGTTACCCCAGCACGCAGGCGCGTGGTCCCAGGAGTTCCCGGCGCCGACCATCAGCGCGCCGGAGTCGCGGACGGCGCGGTTGAAGCGCCCTTCGAACTGCGCGCCGTCGAGGTCCATCTGGCCGTTGCCGGCGGCTTCGACGACGATGATGTTGCGCGCGGTGGCGGCGCGGATGACGTCGAACTCGGCCTGGAAGTTCTCGACCGCGACGTAGGCGAACTGCCCGCAGTTGCCGCACGACGTGTCGCACGACCGGCCGCCGTTCGGACCGGGGTAGTGCTGCTCGATGAGGACGACGTCACCGGCGGAGACGTTGCGCGCGGCGTCGTCGATCGCGCCTGCGGGGCTCCACCACTCGAAGACACCGCGGCCGGCGGGGGTCGCGACGCCGGTCGCTGCGGCCGGCGCCATGCCGCTCATGCCGTAGCCGTTGCGACGTCCCGACACGACGCCGAGGACCGCGGTTCCGTGGTTGTTCTCGAAGGGATTGAAGAGACCCGAGCGATAGAAGACCGGATCGAGGTCCTCGTGCTCGAGGAGCCAGCCGGTCTCGATGTCGACGACCTTCACGCCGGCGCCGTCACCACCCGCGACGCCCCAAGCGAAGCGCGCGTCGAGACCGCCGGGGGCGGCTTCGACGTACCCCTGTCGCGACTCGAAATTCATCGTGGCCGGCGCGATGTCCGCCGCGGCGTTCTGCCCCATCGGCTGGGCGTAGGCGATCTCGACGATCTTCAGCGTGTTGAGCTGGTTGATGATCGGGAGGATCTGCTCGGCCTTGCCGTCTTCGATCCCGAGCAGGAAGTAGAGGCCGAGATCCGCCAGCTCCTCAGCGGTGGTCAGCTCTCCCTCGAGCTTCTCGTTGGCGAGCGTCTGCTCGTCGCGCTTGACGAGCGAGATCACCCCGAGCTTCGGCTGCTGCGCGAGGATGCCGTCGACCTTCCCGAGCTCGGGGCCGATGATGCCAGCGTCGAGCCCGTTGCGCTGGAGGAGGATCTGCTCTTCCTTCGTGAGGAGCGCAGCGTCGAACACGAACTTCCCGTCGCGCCGGCGGATGTGCGTCCCTTCCGCGAACTTGAGGACCATCGTGTCCGTACGGAAGCCGGTCTCGATCTTCGTCGGCGCCGTCTTCGGCTTCGCGGCCGGCACGCGTCGGCGGAGGCCGGTGTCGCCCGACTGCAGCGCGAGATCGGTGGACACGCCCGGCTCGCCTTCGCCGTCGGATCGATCGGACGTCGCTGCGCACCCGGCGAGCGTGGCGAGGAGGAGCGGGGCAACGAGCGAGAAGGAGCGGATGCGGGGCGTGTTCATGGCGATCTCCGGTGGGCATGGCGACGCCGTGACGCCCCTCCCATGAGGGGTGTTCGTTCGGGCGTCGGTACGTGCGGCGCATCGGCCCTTCGTCAGAGGAGGGGCGAGCGGCGCGCTTCGATGGGGTGAGGATCGACGCGGGTGGTTTCTTATCGCCCCGCGGATCTTTTTCTCGCCCCCCCACGAACGCGACTACGTTCTCGCTCGAACCCAGATCCGATGCGTGCCTTCCTCGAGCTCCACGCGCCGCTTCTCCTGCGGCTCGCACGTGCGCACGCGAGCACGCCCGCGGATGCGCAGGACGTCGCGCAGGACGTGGCGGCGCAGCTCCTCCGCATGAGCCGACAGGGGTCGTTCGATCCGAGGACGGTCGAGATCCCCGAGGCCTATCTGCGCGTCGCCGTGCGGAACGCGTCGGCGAGATCACGCAAGCGGCGAGCGCTGCTCGAGCCGCTCGCTGCGGACGACGGCGAGGAGCACGCCGCACGAGGCGACGACGCGCCACCGACACCCGAGGAGCTGACGCAGGACGCCGTCGACAAGCGCCGGTGGCTCGAGGCGCTGAAGGCGAAGCTCCGTCCCCGCGATGCGGCCGCGTTCGCCATGCTCGTCGAGGACCAGATGGAAATCGACGAGGTCGCCGAAGCGCTCGGGACCAGCGCGAACAACGTCTACCAGATGCGACATCGCATCCTCGCCGTGGCGAAGGACATGCTCGATAAGGATCCCGACGCGACGGGACTCTCCACCGAGAGAGGGACATCATGACCGACGAGCTCGCACGACGCGCGAAGGACGCGGCGCCAGCAGCGCCTTCCGGCGAGCACCTCGGTGAAGCCGCGCTCGTGGCGCTCCGGGCGCGCGGTGAAAGCGCCGCCCTTGCAGACCGCGACGAGGACGCCGATGCGTACCGTCACCTCGCATCGTGCGCCGCGTGCCGCGCGCGGATGGCGTCGCTCGCGAAGGGAGCGGACGAAGCGGCCGCGGTGCAACGCCTCGTGGATGTGGAGCGTGGCGACGAGACCAAGGCGACCGGGAAGGTCATCCCGTTGAAGCGCCGCTCGCTGGGCGCGCCGCTCGCGATGCTCGCCGCCGCCGCCGTCCTGATCTTCGCCGTGACCGCGCTCGTGCGCCGATCGTCCGAGGGCCTCGAGGTCCGCACGCGCTCGTACGCGGGGACCATGGGCAGCGCCGAGGACGCGGCGAACGTCGCGCCCGGCGACAAGAACGTCGAGATCTACTTCGAGTCGAAGGATCCCGTCGCGGCGCGGCTGATCGTGCTCGACGAGAAGGGAAACAAGCTCGCGCCAGCTCGTGCGTTCACGCGCGAGGGGACGAAGATGCGCGTCGTCGTGGCGCCGCGGACGTTCGCGGCGCACGAGGGGAAGGCGCAGGGGTTTGTCGTCGCAGGGACCGAGGCCATCGTGGCCGCGACGGCCGAGGAAGCGATGGCGCTCCCCCAGCTCACCGAGAAGCGCCTCGAGACCATCGCCAAGCGTCAGGGCGCGTGGTTCGCGCGCGTCGACCTGTGACGCGCACGCGCGCTCAGTAGCAAGCCGGAGGATTCGGGGGCTTGCGGCTGTACGTGTAGCAGGTCGTGATCTTGTAGACCGAGTACGAGGTCGGGATGATCGGCGTGAAGACGATGCCCTTCGGCGCGAGCGTCCCCCCGGACGGGTAGCTCGCATCGCCGCAGTCGAGATGCCGGCTCAGCGAGGGGCCGGTCTGCGCGACGTACTTCGCCTTGCCGGAGACGACGTCGTGCGAGACGAGGTACACGGTCACGGCGTGCGTCTGGTTGAACCAGTCCGTCGAGAGCAGCGTGAGCTGGTAGGGCGCGACGTTCTTGTCGACGAGCGTCCCGATCATCGTGTTCTCGGGCGTGAAGTCGAGGAACGTGAACCCGAATGGGATCAGCCCCTGCACCGAGATGATCGCCTGCGCGTTCGTCCCCTCGGTGCTCTCGTCCTCGACGCCGTCGGCAGGCGCGGCACAACCGGCAGACGCGCAGAGAACCGTGACCGAGAGCAGTAAGAAACGCATGAGACCTCCGTGATGGCGACCTCTGTACCCGCAGTGGGAGCAGGTGTTACCGCAAATCGACGAGGTAGCTGGCCCACGTGGCGATGCCGCGCGACGGGCATTTGCCCGCGATCAAACAGCGCTGGGTCTCGGCGACGCGCGTCGCGAGATCGTCGAGCGGCGCCGAGAGGAGCGCGCGAGCGAAGTCCTCGGCGTCGCGATCGAGCACGGGACCGTTCGCTCCGAGGACCGAGCGCGCGCCGGCAGCGAGGAACGCGCGCGGCAATCCCATCGCGTCGTCGCTGAAGGACGCGCGACCTTTCACGAGCCGCGCGGTCTCGCAGCCGACGAGGATCACGGCCTCGAGCGGCGTCCGCATGCGCAGGACGTCCGCGGCGCGAATCTCCCCGGACGACACGAGGAGCGCGCTCTGCAGCGGAGCGCCCGGTACGTACTCCGCGTGGCCCGCGTAGAAGAGCGCGTCGCTCTTGCCGAGGGCGTCGAGCGCGCGACGCGGCGTGATCGCGGTGCCACGCAGATCGATCGCGGGGTGGATGCGCGCGACGAGATCGTCGGCGATGGCCTCGAACCCCGGGAGCGCACCGAGCGGCGGGTGCGGCGGCGCGATCGCGGTCAACCACGCGTGAGGCGCCGCGGCGCGACGACCGCGGTAGAACGGGAGCGGAGGGATGCGCGCGAGCTCGAAGCGCTCGACGAGCCATGACGTCCCGTCGTGCAGCGCGGCGAACGCGACCCGATGGAGACGGAGGTGGGGCGAGACGAGGATCCGTCGCTTGCTCACGAGGCGGTCGGCGATCGGCGCGATCAGGATCGCGTGCAGCTTCGCGCCGATCTCGCGCGCGCGTGCGTCGTCCGAGCGCTCGATCGCCTCGGCGTGCGCTTCGACGAGCGCCGGGAGGTCATCGGGCACCGGGACGATGCGCGCGTCGGTGCCGTCCTTCGCGACCGCGCCGATCGCGAGCTCGGCGACACCCTTGTCGTTGCGTCCGAGCAGCGTGTACGCGAGCGCGATCTCGTCCGGCGCGAGATAGGCATCGAGCGGTACGTTCGCGACGTCGACCTCGCTCCCCGCGCCGCTCATGGCGAACCAGGAGCCGTGCGCGCTCGTGTCGACGACTCCGCCGAACGCGGCGAGGATCCCGAAGGCGCGCCCCTTCCCCCATTCGCCGAGCGCGATGGCGGCGCTCGCCTCGCCGCCGACGATCCCGAACCGCTCGCTGATCCCGAAGTAGCCGAGGACGTTGCCGAGGAGCGACTCGCGCGCCCCGAGATCGCGCTCGACGGCGAGGAGCTGATCGACCCATCCGCAGGCCTCGCTCGCGCGGGCGAACGCGAGCTTCGGCTGGCCTCGGGCCTCCGCGAGATAGGCCGCGCTGAACCACGCCTCGCGCTGCTCGCGCGGGAAGAGCTTCGTGCCGAGGAGCGTGCGCGCGCGCTCGTACATCGCCTCGGCGCGATCGAGCTCGTTCGCGTCGAACGCCGCGTCGCCGGTCCGGATGAGACACATCGCGAGATCCGCGGTGCGCGCGCCGGACAGCTGGGTGCCACGCGCGAGCGCCTCGTCGCGCTCCTTGCCCGCAAGGTGGGAGCCCGCGCGACAGAGCATCGCCGAGACCGGCGCCACCTGCGATGCGTCGGTCGCGCGCGCGAGCTTCGCGAACGCATCACTCGCAGCTCCGGCCTGCCGTGGACCGCCTTGATTGCGATCGTGGATCTCGGCCAGCCGCAACGCGAGGGCCGCGTCGAGCAGCGACTCCTCCGTTACGGCGATCGCCGAGAGGCGCGCCGCGTAGGCCTCGAACGGGAGCACTGCCTCGGCGAGCGAGGCGATCTTCGTCCGCAACAAGCGCCGCTCCGTGGCGAGGTCGGGGTTACCTGCGAGACCGCGCACCGCGAGCTCGTGGGCGAGGTGCGTACGACCCCATGCAAACGCGGCCTCGGCGGCGATCGCATCGGCACGTGCCGCGTGCTCGCGCGGGACCACACCCCGCAGCGCGTCGATCCGCTCGACGATCGCGCGCGGCTCGGCGTTCCCGAGCCATGCACCGGCCGTGTCGAGCGTGTCGGGTTCGATCTTCGGCTCGGAGCGCGGAGGGTCGATGGGCACCGCGTCGACGGCGAACCCTCGCGCGCGAAAGGCGCGAGCGATGTCGACTTCGACCGGAAGCGTCGCTGTGATTCGCGCGACGTCACCGCGCCCGCGCACGACCCAGACGCGCGAGACACCGGCCCACGGTGACCACGCGCGGTATGCGGTGACGACGTGCGATGTGCCGCCGCTCGTCTCGAACACGGCGGGGGGCGCGAGACGACGGCCACGTTCATCGGTCACCAGCAACGACGCGCGGCGACGTCCCGAGGCGACCTGCGGATCGTCGATCGTCACCTCGAACACGGCGTCGAGCGGCAGCGCACCTGGCTCCGCCTTCCACGTGCTGACGACCGGGACGAGCGGTGGGATGCGCGTGACGTGGTTGGCTCTGCGGCAGGAGAGCGCCGCGAAGACCAGGAACCACAGACGCCGCACGGCCGAGAGTCAGTCGCCGCGGTAGGCGCGCTCGACCGCGTCGACGTCCGCGCCGACGATCCATCGTTGCATCGGTCCACGCACGACGTTGGTCAACGGGATGCCGTTCGCTTTCGCGGACTTCTTGGCCACGGCGTAGGCGCCAGGGTTCTCGTCGACGTCGACGGCCTCGAACGGAACGCCGCGCTCGCGTAGGCCGGCTTGCAGCTGCTTGCAGTAGCCGCACCAGCTCGCCGTGTAGATGGTCACAATGCCGCCGTCCGCGCCACGCGCGGTCTTTTCCGGGGCGACCACGGAAGCCACCGCGAAGAAAGCAACGATCCCGAAGGAGGCGAGGACGGTACGGCGACGCACGAGCACGAGCATAGCGCCCGTTCCACATCCGGTCACGGAACCGGCCCGATGTAGATTCCGTCGAACGCGAACGTGAGCGGTGACGCGGAATCCGTGAGGTGGGCGAGGAGGATGCGCGACGCGTCGATCCATTCGGCGCCTGGTGCGTCGATCAGCGCGACCGGCGTGCCGCCGGCGACCGGGACCACCCAGGTAGAACGCTTTCCCTCGCTCGAGCGTTCGAAGAGCAACCGCGTCTCGTCGGGCGAGAAGCCGACCACGCCGTCGGCGTCGGTCGTCAGCGAGGCAAACGTCCCATCGATGCTCGCGATCCCCAGCTTGTGAACGCCGGCCTCTCCTTCGACGACTGCGATCTTGGTGCGACTGTTCGAGACGACGAGCCGCAGCTGCGCGTTGCGCGCGGACGTGATCACGAGTTTCGGGATGTTGGTCGTGAGGTCGGCGATGAGGAGGTGCTCGAACAGGTTGCCGTTCGCGACGTCGCCGCGATGGATCAGCACTGCCTGACCCGTCCCGAGGAACTCGACGCGGTGATAGTGCTGGCCCGAGCTCTCGAGGGTGGTCGTCACGGTGGGGGTCGCGACACTGGCCACCATCACCCTGCCCCCGTCGCTCCACAGGAACCTCTTCGAATCGGGCGAGAACACGGGGTTGTTCCCCGAGGCGATCGTCACCGGTGGATCGGCAGTCGTGAGCGAGACGAGTGTGATGCCAGCGCCGTTCTCGAAGACTGCGTACTTCGAATCGGGACTGACGATCACCGGCTTCTGCTGACCGCCCGCGAGCGTTCGCGGTGTGGCGCCCTCGGTCGCCGCGGCGGTGGAGAGTGTGGTCGCCGTCGAGAAGTAGACGACGCGCGTGCCATCCGGCGTCCACGACACGTTCGTCGTGGCGGGGCCCACGTCCCAGGCCTTGTCTCCCGCGACGGACGCGATGCGGAGCGTACCGGGGCCGCCGACAGTCTCGACGCGGGTGAAGGCGATGAGTCTTCCGTCCGGCGAGACCACGATCGGCCCTGCCGGCGAGACGACACCGAGCGCGCGAGCGACGCCCGTCGTCATCGAAGCGGAGAAGAGCACCATCTCGCCGCCGCTCGGCGCGTGGTAGAGCGCGTAGCTCCCGTCGGGCGATCCGAGGAACGCGGACTTGTCGATCGCGGGGGCGATCTTCACCGGGGTGCCGGTGTCGAAGGGTGAGGCCCAGTACGAGTAGTCCGTGGCGCGCACGATCACGCGCTGGTCTCCGCGAGCGATCTCGAAGTGCCCGATCTCGCCCTGGAACAGGGGCTTGGGCGTGCCACCGGTGGCGGGAACGATGACGAGCTTCGCGTTTCCCGCCCCGATCGGCTCGAACACGACCTTCGTTCCGTCCGTCGTCACGCGCGGATTGGCGCCTGCGGCGATCCACCTGCCGCGCGGCAGGGCCACGGCGGGGATGGGCTGAAGCAGCGAGTCGCGCACCAAGAAGCCAGGCGATCCCGGGATCGCGAGGACGCGACCGACGACTTCCTCGCGGATGCCGTCCTTGCTCTTGAAGATCAGATCATGCTGGGACGAACCGAGGATCGGACCGAGCGAGTACGCGCCCGTCACGCCGGTGGTCGCAGTGGGCCCGCCGGCGCGAAGCGTGATGGTCGTACCTTCGTGCGCCGTCCCTCCGTAGTGCGTCGCGATGCCGCTGATCGTGCTGGTGGTCGTCGCGTCGGGCGCGAGATCGAACGTGGGCGCGGTCGCGATCCCCTTCCAAGGGACGCGCGGCGAGAGGACGGACGCCGTGGCGAACCCTTCCTTCGACGCGCGCACGGTCTTCGAGCCGGTGGGGACGCTGCGCAGTCGATAGGCCCCCGCGTCGTCGGTGAACGCTGCGGGTGCGCCGTCGACGTAGACGATCGCGCCCGCGTTCCCCGTCGCCTTGCCGCCGAGGGTGACCACGCCCTCGATCGCGCCGACCGGCTGGAACGCGAGGTCCGCGACCGTCTGCGTGGCGCCGCCGGTCACGGTCGTCGCGATCGTCTTGGTCCCTTCGACCGTGGACTCTGCGCTCGCGACGACGATGTATCTGCCGTCGGCGAGGCCGTTCACGGTGAACGCGCCGGTCGCGTCGGTGACGGCCGCGGCAGACGTCGACCCGGACGCGGTGATCACCACGTCTCGGTGATCCGTCTCGCCGGTGACGGTCACCTTTCCGCGGATCGAGCCCGCAGAGACCGACGGCTTCAGCACGAGATCGGGGATGGGAGTCGTCGTCTTGTAGGCGACGGTGACCGCCTTCGCGATGGCGCTCCCGAACGAGGGTGCTGTGGCGATGACGTCGCGCGTGCCCGCCGGAACGGCGCCGATCGTGAAGCCGCCTGCGTCGTCGGTCACGCCGATCGCCGAGGTCCCCGCGACGGTGACGGTGATCCCCGCGTTGCCGCTGGCTCTGCCGAACGTGGCCTTGCCGCGGAGCTCACCGAGCGCGGTGAAATGCACGTCGGCTGCGCGCACGTCGTCCGACACGATCTCGATCGTCGTTGCGAGTGTCCCTTCGCGCGTCGACGGTGCCGTGAAGAGGAGGGCGTAGCGGCCGACGGGGAGCGTCGCGAACGAGTACGCGCCAGCGGCGTCGGTGACGGTCGTCGACGACGCGGGGCCGGCGAGCGTCACCACGACGCCGCCGTGATCCGTCGCACCATCGAGGATCACCGAGCCAGCGAGCGAGCGCTGCGCGACAGCGTCGACCGGGGCAGGATCGGCGTCGCTCCCGCAGCTCGCCGCGGTGGTCGCGAGGAGGAGCGCCGCAAACAGTCGAGAAATCACGCGCACGCGGTCATCGGCCTCCGTCGGACCGCTCAGCATACTACGATGGCTACCGGCCCGCAGACGATGGACGTCGCCGAGAGCACGACGCTGATCGGCCGGACGCTCTCCGGTCGCTGGACGCTCCTCCGCCAGATCGGAGAAGGGCAGCACGGTGTCGTGCTCGAAGCCCGCGAAGAAGGGAGCGGCAGACGCTTCGCCGTGAAGGTCCTCCACCGCGAGCTCGCGCACCACCAGCCGAACGCCGCGGGACGCTTCATCGAGGAAGCGAGAGCGATGGAGAAGGTGCAGAGCCCGCACGTCGTGCGGGTGATCGACGCGGCGGTCGAGCCCGAGCTCGGGCTTCCGTACCTGGTGATGGAGCTCCTTACAGGAAGCACGGCGCAGGAGCTCGTCGATCGGGTCGGGGCGCTCGCGCCGGTGACCGCGGTGCGCATCGCGATCCAGATCGGCCGCGGCCTCGCGTCGGTCCATGCCGCGTCGCTCATCCATCGTGACGTGCGGCCGGCGAACGTCTTCCTCGAGACGGTCGGCGATGTGGTCGTGGCGAAGCTCTGCGACTTCGGGCTCGCCAAGTCGCTCGACGAGGACGCGCCCGCGCTGACGGACACCGGCGTCACCCTCGGCACGCTCGAGTACCTCTCTCCCGAGCAAGCGAAGAGCGCGCGCGACGTCGATCGGCGCGCGGACGTGTGGTCGCTCGGCGCGACGCTCTACCACCTGCTCACCGCGACGACGCCCTACGCGTCCCGCGTGTCACGCGCCGAGCTGATCGTCGATCTCTGCACCAAGCCGCCGCTGCACGTGCAGGATGCCGCGCCATGGATCGACGAGGACCTCGCGGTCGTCCTGCACGGCGCGCTGCGAACGGATCCTGCCGAGCGCTGGTCTTCGATCGCTCGGTTCGTCGATGCGCTCACGGCGTTCGCCGAACGGAGCGAAGAGGTGCGCCTCGCGGACCTCGTGACGGTGAGCACCGAGGGGCGTCGGCATCGCGCGCCGAGGGCCGAGCTCGTCGCGATCGATCCCATCTCGTCCGCGCCGCGCGGCGTGAGACCGGAGGACGATCGCATAGGCGAGTCGGTCGGCAAGTACAAGCTCCTCCGCGTGCTCGGACGCGGCGGCATGGGCGCCGTATACGAAGCGGAAGGCGACGGCGAGCGCTACGCGCTGAAGATGATCGCGACCGACTCCTTGAGGAGCACGGACGCGCGACGCCGCTTCTTGCGCGAGGCCCGCGCGGCGTCGGAGATCGACGATCCGAACGTCGTCGCGGTGCGCATCGCCGAGACCGACCCGCGCACCGGCAACCCGTACATCGTGATGGATCTCCTGCACGGCAGGGATCTCGAACAGCTCGCGCGCGAAGGCCCGCTCGATCCGACGGCGACGGCACGCGTGTTCCTACAAGCGTGCCGAGGTGTCGCGGCGGCGCACGCGCGCGGCACGGTGCACCGCGACCTCAAGCCCGCGA
>JBKJQC010000296.1:0-3860 GCA_046593995.1 Polyangiales bacterium | reverse complement strand
GCGCTCGGTCTAGGCGACGCCCGGAAGATCGGGCACGAGCACGGCCACGGCCACGGCCACGGCCACGGCAAGAGCGCCTGCGCCGCCTTGCCTCGCATTCCGGGATTACCGCTGCGGGAGGCGCGAGCAGTCGTCGGGCTCCGGCATCCGATCGATATGCGGACCACCGAGCGACAGAGCACTCCGCGCGTGAGTACCCCCGCCGAGGTCGACTCTCGACCTCCGGACTTCACCCTGCGGGACACGAAGGGGGGCACGACGCGGCTGGCCGATGTCGTTCTGCTCGGACCGCTGGTGCTCATCTTCTTTCGCGGGTCCGACTCGGAACGCTGCATCGAGCAGCTCCGCGAGTACAAGAAGCGCGTGGCCGCGCTGTGCGAGGCGGGGGCGACGATCCTCGCCATCTCGGCGGACGGGCGCGCGAAGACCGAAGCGCTCGTCGAGCGGGAGCACCTCCCGTTCCGCGTGCTCGTCGACGAGCACGCCGAGGTCGTGAAGGCGTGGGGTCTGCGCACCGCGACCGGTGACAAGACTGCGACCTTCATCGTCGGGAAGGCGGGGACCGTATGTTTCCGCGCGATCGACCGGGACGACGAGCGACTGCCGGCCGCGAGGGTGCTCGACTGGCTCCGCACGAACGGCGGCGAAGGACAGGCACAAGGCTGATCGAGGGAGGGGCCCCCTCCGGTGAAGGGGCCCGCGTGAGCGAGGTCAACGTCGAGCGCGGGCGCGGCGGTCGCTCTACGCTCGCGGAATGTACCGAACGCTTCTGCTCTCTGCGGTCTCGGCCGCGGTCGCGCTGACGGTCTCGCTCGCGGCCTCGTCCGTGAGCGCCGCCACGCGGACCGTGGGCAGCGGACGGCAGCACGCGACGCTCGCGCAGGCGGTCGCGGTGATGCAGCCGGGGGACGTGATCGAGGTCTACGACGACGAGACCTATCCCACCGCGCAGACGAGCGGGATCGAATTCCCGAGCGCACGCAGCGGTACGGCCGGGAGCCCCATCACGGTGCGCGGCATGACGACGACGCTCGGTCGACGGCCGCGACTCTCCGGCGCGCGGTGGACGGTGCAGATGAACGCGAGCCACTTCGTCCTCGAGAACTTCGAGGTCACTGCCGGCACGCACACGTGCCTGCGGCACTACGCGGACGACGTCACCGTGCGGAATGTCGTCGTGCACGATTGCGTGCGAAACGGCTTGCTCGGAACGGACACCGACTCCGGGTCCCTCACGCTCGAGTACACCGAGATCTACAACACGGGCGCGGACATCTCGGGCGAGAACCTCGCCCATCAGATCTACATGGCGACCGACGAGAGCGCGCACCCGGGCTCGGTCTTCCGCATGCAACACTGCTGGGTGCACGACGGCCGCGGCGGCAACAACGTGAAGTCGCGCGCGGAGCGGAACGAGATCTTCTACAACTGGATCGAGGAAGCCGACATCTACGAGCTCGAGCTGATCGGGCCGGACATCGCGGGGTCTACGCCCACGAGCGTGCGAGAAGACTCCGACGTCGTCGGCAACGTCCTCGTGAAGGCGCCGGCGAACATCTACTACGCAGTGCGCGTCGGTGGCGATCGCGCAGGGACCGAGACCAACGGCGCGTACCGCTTCGTGAACAACACCTTCGTCGGCGCGTCGTCCACGCCCGGTCTCATCCGAATGTACCTCGGCATCGCCAGCCTCGAGATCAGCAACAACGTGTTCTACCGCGTCGGCGGCGGCGCATTCTCGCGCCTGTGGCGCGACGTCGAGGGCGTGTGGGTCGGCGGCACGGAGCGCATCGCCGGCGCGAACAACTGGGTCATGACGGGCTCGATGTTCGTGCCGTCGCAGCTCACCGGGACGACCTTCGGAACCAATCCGCAGTTCGTCGACGCGGCGACGGTCGACGTGCGACCGACGGCGTCGAGCCCGCTCGTGAACGCGGGGAGCGCATCGCCCCCTGCCCCCGCGAGCCCGATCCCGAGCCCGCTCGCCGCGCCGCTCTTCATGCCCGTGCGACGCGCGGTGCCCGCGGTCGGCGCTGCGCCCGCGCGCGCTTCGGTCGGTGTGATCGACATCGGCGCCTACGAATTCGGCAACGTGGTCCCGACGCCGGACGCAGGGCCCGCCGACACGAGTACGGCCGACACGAGACCGGCCGACGGCAGCGCGGCGGATACGCGCCCGACCGACGCGACGAACCCCACCGACACCCGCGTCGCCTCCGACGTGCAGCAGCCGCCCGTCGACGGCGTCTCGCCGACCGACACGGCCACCTCCGACGACACCGGCGCGCTCGACGACGCACCTGCCGCGTCGGACTCAGCGACCATCGACGACGCCGCCGTTACGGACGACGCCGGTGCGCTCGTGCCGCTCGGGGGACCCGAGGACGACGGCGGATGCGGTTGCCGCACGACCCCTCGCCGCTCGGACGCACCGCTCCTCGGGGTCTTCTTCGCCGCGCTCGTCGTCGCGTGGCGCCGTCGGGCGCGCTCGAGTCAGAGCCCGAGCCAGGTCGTCGGCGAGACCTTCTCGCTGCCGATCCGGATCTCGAAGTAGAGCGAAGGTCCGCGGCCGTCGTCGCCGACGGTGCCGAGCTTCTCTCCGGCCGAGACCTCGTCCCCGACCTTCACGTCGATCGATCCGAGGTTCGCGCTGACGGTGTACGCGCGGTCACCGTGATCGAGGATCACGAGCGTGCCGTAGGTGCCGTAGCGATCCGCGAACGCGACGCGCCCGCCGTGGACCGCGCGCACCGTGGCGCCGAGCGTCGACTTGATCTCGACGCCCGGTCCGCCCTCCTTCGTCGTCGCCTTCACCTCGGCCTGCCCGACGACCGGGAAGGTGAGGCGCCCTTTGCGCCCACGGAACGAGCCCGGGTCGGCGCTCTCGGGGATGGTCTTACCGCTCGGTCCGTAGACGACGATCTCGCCGTCGAGCTTGTTCGGGGCGGTCATCGGCGACGAGACGCCGGACGACGTCGCGAACGCGCGCTCGAACGCTTCGCGGCGACGCTTCTCCTCGTCGATCGCGATCTTCGCGGCGTCGAGGATCGTCTTCTTGTCGCCGAGCTCCGCGCGCTCCTTGACGATGGCCTCGAGCGTCGCGCCGACGGTGCGGATGCGCGTCGAGAGGGTCGCCTCGTCGTCGAGGTCGAGCTTCACCGCGTGCTTCAGTCGCTCCACGCGCTGGGCGTGGTCGACGAAGCTCCCGAAGCCGCCGCCGAGCGGGAGGAAGCCTGCGCGCAGCATGCGATAGAGCAGCCGGCCGCGGGTCCGCGCGCGCATCGCCGCGGCGACGCGTCGCGGGCCGAGCTCGGTCATCTCCTTCTTCGCGGTGTCGATCTCGCGATCGAGCACCGAGAGGCGCCGGTCGACCGTGTCGATCGCCTGTGCGGAGATCACCGGCGCGTTGCCATCTTGGTGGCCGAGCTGCGCCGAGGCGAGCGTGGGGATCGCGAGAAGGAAGAGCGCCGGGAGCGCGCGCCAGTGAAGCTTTGCGGGCATCATGATCTCCGGAGCTCAGACGGTGGTCAGGCGGCGGAGACCGAGCGCGCCGCCCATCGCACCGAGGATGGCGCCGGTCGCGATCATCCCTGCGATCATCGGGAGCGGGAGGAACATCGGATCGAGCCCGAAGAGCGAGCTCAGGTCGGCGTCGATCCGCGAGCGCACGAAGAAGAAGAGCGAGGCGAGGATCGTGAGCGCGAAGACGGCGCCGATCGTCCCCTGGAAGGTCCCCTCGAGGACGTACGGCGTCTTGACGAAAGAGTCCGACGCGCTCGCCGCGATCGTGTTCGGCGCCGTGCTCGCGGTCGTCGGATCGACCATGCGCCTCGCGCTCAACCGTCGCAAGACGGAGGTCG
>JBKJQC010000171.1:0-3490 GCA_046593995.1 Polyangiales bacterium | reverse complement strand
CGACACGCTGCGTGGCGTGAAGGAGCCCGAGATCGTCGTCATCAGCGACGGCGTCCTCACCGAGGCGCGCGACGCGCTCGGTCCCGTGCACCTCGGCGACGCGAAGCTCTCCTTCATCAAGGTCGGCGAGGGCTCGCGCAACGTCGCGATCACGCAGTTCTCCGTGCGTCGCTACCCGCTCGACAAGGCCCGCTACGAGGTGATGCTCGAGGTGCAGAACCTCGGCGACCGCGACGAGGACGTCGAGCTCTCGCTCTTCGGCGACGATGTGCTCGTCGATCTCACGAAGCTCCACCTCAAGGCCGGCGAGCGTCTGCCGCGCTTCTATCCTTCCCTCGGTGGCGCGAATCGAACACTGGAAGCGCGCATCGGTCTCGCCTCCGCGCCCGGACCGAACGCCAAGGCCGACACCGACGATCTCGCCGTCGACGACCACGCGTACGCCGTGCTCCCCGAGCGCAGACGCACGAAGGTCCTCGCGATCACCGCTGGCAACACGTACCTGGAGGCCGCGCTCCTCCTCGACGAGTACCTCGAGGTGACGACCGTCACGCCCGATCACATGGGTCCGGCGCTCAGCGGCAAGTACGACGTGGCGATCTTCGACGGCGTCTCGCCGCCCCTCCGTCCCGGGCTGCCGTCGCTCTACCTCGATCCGAAAGAGGGGGGACCGATCAAGATCGACGCGAAGAAGCCGATCCCGGAGCCGACCTTCGAGCACCTCGAGCGCAAGCACCCGATCCTGCGCTGGACCGCGCTCGACAACGTGGGCATTGCGCAGGGCACGAAGCTGATTCCGAACGAGGGTGACAAGGTCATCGGCAAGGCTGCCGAGGGGGCGCTGCTCGTCGCGGGCTCGCGCAACGGAACCAAGTTCGTCGCGCTGGGTTTCGACGTGCGCCAGAGCGACTTCCCGCTGCGCATCGCGTGGCCGGTCTTCCTCCTCAACGTGATCAACTGGTTCGTCGAGGAGGACGCCGAGTACCTCTCGTCCTTCCGCACCGGTGAGGTGTGGCACGTGCCGGCCCCGCTCGGCGCGATCGGCGAAGCGACGCTCACCGATCCGGCCGGTGTCGTCCATCGCGTGCCGGTACAGGACGGCCGCGCGGTGTTCTTCGGCACGAGGGCCGGCTTCTACAAACTCACGAAGCCGATCGTCGCGGGCGCAGCGGCGGGGACCCCCACGCCCGACGTCATGTTCGCTGCGAACCTCGTCGATCCGCTCGAGAGCGCCATCGCGCCGAAGCCGGATCTGATCGTCGATGGGAAGAAGGGTGGCGAGGTCGCGGGGTTCAAGGTCGGTGTGCGGCGCGAGCTCTGGATCTACATCTTGATGGCGGTCGCCGCGATCTCCGCCGTCGAGTGGGCGACGTATCACCGGAGGGTCACCGTGTGAGCGTCCCCGTCTCCCAACGCGTGCGCGCGAGCGTCCCCTCGCGCCCGAGCGGTCCGCCGCCGAAGAAGACGCGGCCGTGGGTCGGACGCCTGCTGTTCGGCATCGCCGTGCTCGGCGTCGCGCTCGCTGCCATCGCCGTCTTCGTGAAGTTCGGCGTGCGCTCCGGACCGGTCGTGCAGTGGAAGCGCGGCGACGAGACCTACGAGCTCCTGAGCCCGAAGATGCTCGGGTTCTTGCTCCTGACTCCGTATTTCCTGTGGATCACGGGGAAGTCGCTCGCCGATCTCCCGTGGCCGCAGCGCGTGCTCTCGTGGATCCTCCGCACGGCGTTCGTCGCGCTCCTCGCGCTCGGCCTCGGACGCGTCGCGAAGACCGCGTACTCCGCGAAGGTGTGCACCGTCTACGTGGTCGACGTGAGCGAGAGCGTGCCCGACGAGGCGCTCGGCGACGCGCAGGCCGCGATCGACAAGGCGTGGAACGAGCGCGGGGAGGGGGAGATCCGCGTCCTCACCTTCGCCGTGAGACCGCGCGTGATCGGCGGGACCGATCCCGCCGATCCGAAAGCGACACCACCGAAGATAGAGCGGCACGACAAGCCCGGCGAGCGCATCTGGGGCGCCGGCTCGAACGTGCAGGCCGCGCTGCAGCTCGCCTACGGACTCTACCCGCACGGCTTCCTCAAGCGCATCGTGCTCTACACGGACGGCGTGGAGACCGCCGGCGACGCGCTCGCCGAGGCCGGACGCGCGCGCGAGTTCGGCGTGCGCCTCTTCACGGTGGCCTACAAGCGGCCGGTCCCCGCAGAGGTCGCCATCCGCGAGATGCGCGTTCCCTCCAAGATCAAGGTGGGCGAGCCGTTCGAGATCCGCGCCGTCCTTTTCACGAACCGCGCCGCCAAGGTGCGGGCGCGGCTCTATCAGGGCGAGGCGCTCAACGGCCTCGATGGCATCCGCGATCTCGACCTGAAGCCGGGCGAGAACGAGATCCCGTTCAAGAGCGTCGTCCGCATCCCGGGCAGCGTGACGTACGCGCTCGAGGTCGAGCCCCTGTCGCTGCTCACGAGCCCTGCGGCCGCTCCCGCAGGCTCGGCCAGCGCCGTCGCGTCGGCGGCTCCCGCGCCGTCCGCGGTGCCGGTCCCGGGTAAGCAGGTCTCGAAGCCGGGCCTCGATCGCTTCGTCGAGAACAACAAGTACGCGGTCACCGTCGCGGTGCCCGGACGTCCGAGCGTCCTCTACGTCGAGGGGGACCAGGGGCACGGCAACTACCTCACGAACGCGCTGGTCGCCCAGGAGTTCGAGGTCGATCTCCGCGGACCGGACGGTCTCCCGTCGTCGCTCAAGGAGATCGAGCGCTACGACTTCGTGATCATCTCCGACGTCTCCGCGGACAAGGTGAGCTACTCGCAGCAGGATCTCCTCGAGTCCTACGTGAAGGATCTTGGCGGCGGCTTCCTCATGGCGGGCGGGCAGAACTCGTTCGGTCTCGGCGGGTGGCGACACACGAAGATCGAGAAGATCCTCCCGGTCCGCATGGACGCGGAGAAGAAGCACGATCAGCCCTCGATCGCGCTCTGTCTGGTGATCGACCGCTCCGGCTCGATGAGCGGTCAGAAGATCGAGATGGCCAAGGAGGCCGCGAAGGCCACCGCGGAGATCCTCTCGCCCGACGACTACATCGAGGTCATCGCGTTCGACTCGCAGCCGATGCGCCTCGTGCGCATGCAGAGCGCGCGCAATCGCATGCGCATCCTCAGCGACATCTCGCGCCTCGCTCCCAACGGCGGCACCGACATCTTCCCGGCCATCCAGATGGCCAACGAGGACCTCGCGCTGATCGCCGCCAAGCGAAAGCACATGATCCTCCTCTCCGACGGCGAAGCACCGATCGGCGGCATCAAGGAGCTGGTTCAGGAGATGGTCAGCGAGGGCATGACCGCTTCGGCTGTCGCCCTCGGCGAGGACGCCGACAAGAACCTGATGAAGCTCGTCGCCGAGACGGGCGGCGGACGCTTCTACTTCGTGAAGGATCCGAACGCGCTCCCCCGCATCTTCACCAAAGAGACCGAGCTCGTCTCGAAGTCGAGCGCGATCGACG
>JBKJQC010000077.1:0-7459 GCA_046593995.1 Polyangiales bacterium | reverse complement strand
CACGCGCCGCCGCACGCGGAGTCGCAGCACACGCTGTCGACGCAGAGACCCGATTCGCACTCCTTCGTGGCCGCACAGTTCGAGCCGAGCGGTTCGAGGACGACGCACGTCGCGCCGTTGCAGTAGTAGCCACCGGCGCACTGGCTATCGAGCGTGCAGCTCGTCGGGCAAGCCGCCGCGCCACCGCACTTGTATGCGCCGCAGGTGACGGCCGATCCCTGCACGGTGCAGGTGCCGTTCACCGACGCGCCGAGCGACGCGGCGCAGGTGTCGCACCCGCCCGCGCATGCGTTGTTGCAGCAGAAGCCATCGACGCAGAACTTGCTGGCGCACTGCTCGTTCGAGTCGCAGGCCGTGCCTTGCACGAGATCCTGGGCGCACTTCTTGTTCGCGTCGCAGTACGCGGTCGCGATGCAGCTCGTGTTGTCGACGCAGCTCGTGGGGCAGGTCCCGCTCGTCCCGGAACACTTGTAGGCGCCGCACGTGTACGTCGAGCTGAGATTGGTACAGGTACCGTTCGCGCTCGCGCCCTTGGCGGTGGAGCAGGCGTCGCACGCACCGCTGCACGCCGAGCTGCAGCAGAATCCATCGACGCAGCTGCCCGCGACGCTCGAGTCGTTGCCCGGACCCTTGCACTGCTCGCTCGCCGTGCAGGCAATGCCGATGTTCCGCTTGAGCTCACAGGTGCCCGCGATCGCCGGGCAGGGGCTGGGAAAGCAGGGGCGCGCGGGGCTGCCGGTGCAGTAGCGCGTCGCCTGGCAGTCGCTCGCCACGTAGCAGATCGTCGGGCAGGACGTCGACGCACCGTTGCACACGAAGCCGTCCGACCCGCAGGACTTGCCGTCGATGGACGCTCCGCAGGTCCCGCTTCCCGTGCCGCTCTGCTTCAGCCCTGCGCTGCACGAATCGCAGGCGTTCGAGCAGAGAGAGGAGCAGCACACCGAGTCGCTGCACATCCCGCTCTGACACTGGCTCGACCCCGTGCACGAAACGCCGTTCGCAAACTTGGGGACGCAGGAGCCGCTCTGGCAGACGTAGCCGCTCGCACAGGTCGAGGTGCAGGTCGTCGGGCAGGTCGTCGAGCTGCCGTTGCAGACGTAGCCGCTCGAGCCGCAGGTCGTGCCCGAGTTCGCCGCGCTGCAGGTGCCGTTGGCGCCGATGCTCAGCGTCGCGCTGCAGGCCTGACACGAGCCGGTGCACGCGCTGTTGCAGCAGTAGCCGTCGACGCAGTAGCCGGTCGAGCACTCCGGCCCTGAAGTGCAGGCCGAGCCGGTCGCATCGCAGGTGATCGTGATCACCAGGCTCGCGCTGTCGGCCTTGTCACCGCTGGTCGAACCGGTGCCGTTGACCGAGTTGCCCCACCCCGTGAGGGTCATCGTCGTGCCGCAGGCCACGCTGTTCGAGGGGTTGAAGCGAAAGCGGAACTGCGCGTAGCCGCTCGAGTACGCGCGCCGTGCGGTGTGGGTGACGTTCGTGTACCCGCTGTCGCCGGTGATCGTCTGGACGCCCCCGTCGCTATCGACCTCGAGGACGCCGGTCGTGGAGCCTTTGTTCGGCGAGACGTTGAACCCGCCGCTCGTCTGACCTCCGGTCACCCGGAAGAACAGATCGACCGTCGTCCCGCGGTTCACGTTGATCGCGGTGATCACCGCGTCGCTCGTGTTGTAGAAGCCCGCGGTGGGCGTGGCGCCGCCGCCGTGGCAAGTCCCGTTGTTCGAGCAGCCGGTCGCGTCGAAGGAGTCGCTGCCGATCCCCGACGAGTACGCGCGCGCGCGCGGCACCCCGAAGAGCACGACGAGCGAGGTGGCTAGGACTACGAGCGCGCGCGACCACGGCATGAAAGCCTCCGTCCCGTCAGGAGACGGTCGCGACGACGAGCGGTCAAGGCGGAGCCGTGCTGGTCGACGGGCTCTGCGCGCTCGGGAGCGCCGTCGGGACCTTGATCCCGTTCACGTACTCTTCGACGATCACGGAACCCTGTTGCGGGTGCTTGGTCACTTGCCCGTGCAAGCGCCCATCGGCGTATTCGCGCTCGACGAGGACGTCGCCCTCCTCGGACCACTCGACCTCGTAGCCGTCCTTCTGGTCGCGCTTGTACGACGAGGAGAGCACGAGCTTGCCATTGCGCCAGAAGAACCAACGGCCTTCGCGTCGTCCGTCGACGAACGCTCCCTGCGACGTCTCGCCGTGCTCGTCGCCGAAGACCCAGTGACCTTCGCGCCGCAGACCGGCATCGGTCTTCCGCTTGCAGCCCACCTCGCCGACGCCGTCTGCCGCACGCGCGTCGACGTACACTGCGCCGGGCTCGCACGCCGAGGCCACCGCCGGCTCTGCTTTCGCCGGCTTCGCGAGCGCGGGCTTCTTTCGCGGACTGGTGCTCGGCGCAGGCGGCATCGGAGGCGCCGCGACGGTGGGTGTCTCGCTCGGCGCCGCGTCGGAGACGGGCACGTAGGACTTCGGCGGCTCGTCGCGTGTCACCCAGAACGTGAAACCGAGGAGCGCCGCGCCGACGCCCACGAGCGCGACCGCTCTCAGATTGCTCCGCGAGGGTTCGGCCACGAGCCCGCGACTACTCCGGTGGGCGGCTCGCCTCAACGTCTCCCGAACGTCCACCGAACGTCCACCGAAGGACTGACGTCCTTCTGCGATGGTAGCGGCGTGCCGGCCGATGCCGACACCGGCTTCGACACGAAGACCAGCGACGTGAAGAGCGACGTGCTCGATGCGAAATGGGACACGAGCGTGTTTGCTCCTACCCTTTGCGCAGCCTCGAGAGTCCTTTTGCGACGGAGGTGGGCACGTTCGGGCTCACGGGATTCACGACAACGGTTCGCGTGGCTGGGTGGATGATCAAGTCGAGATCCTCCATCGGAATGGCACCGAGCAGTGCCTCGTCGCCGAGGACCATCGCGCCCACGTAGCACCGGCGGTTGTCGAATCGCACCTCGATCGGACCGACGTAGGGGATGAGCTGCTTCGAACCGTCCGCGAGCGTGACCTCGCGCCGCTCGAGCTCTGCGAGGTTCAGCTGGAGCGCCACGTGCTTCGGAACGCACAGGTGGAGCGCGCCCGTGTCGGCGAGCGCCCTCACCGTCATCGGAGACAGGCTCGGTTCGACCGGATTCCGAAGAATCAGCTCAGCGTAGACGAGGCCCATGCAAACAGTATCGCACGCCCATCGGCAACGTTGCCCTTCAGCTTTGGTTGCACCGCATCACGATCGCCGTCGAGCACCGCCGCGCGCGCCCGCGCGTGCTCTCTTCGTTCACCGAGCGCGCCGGCCACGTCGGGCCACCACAGGTAATGCCAGTCTCGCGAATTATGGAGAGGCTGGCGGTTGTGCTCGATCCCGAGCTCGAAGGTAAAGCGGAGCGCGTCGGCTTCGAAGAGATCAACCGCCTCGTCTACCGGCGCGGCGGCAAGGTCCGTATCGGGGTGCGCGTCGCGCACCCCGAGGAAGGTTTCGTATTAGTATCTCCGAATCCGCGCCGCTGCCAGCCGACTCGAGTTTCTCGGTGTCGCCCATCGGCGATCAAGTCTTCTTGCTGCGCGCACGCACGTGGCAATCGCCCGTCCTCTCCTTCCGTTTCAACGGCCTGGTGTGGGCGCGCCGTGGCCCCGTCGACACGATCGCAACGGCGCCAGAGACGCTCGCCTTCGATGTCGACGAAGCCGATCCATCGGACGAGGACACGCCGATGAGGGTGATGGGGGGCACCGACATCGTCCCGGGCGATCCGACGATCGGCGTCGTCTACACGCTCGACGAGCAGTGGCTCTTCGCATTCGACGGTGCGGGTAAGGCGATCGCCTTGACCACACAGTGAGCTCGAGGAGCTGGGAGAAGCTCTCGGCGGCACAGCACCGCATGTCACGGTTCGATGCCGCGGCAGCATCCCGTGAGGGCTCGACGTCTTCACCGCGCTCCGGTCGGGTCAGCGGTTCGTGTCGATGTGGAGGCGTGCCAGCTCGTTCCGAGGGTCGTCGATGCGAACCGGCACGACGCCCTCCGCTCCGACCCCCCACACGCGCAGCCTGCCGACATGGACCGGTACCGGATGCTCACACGAGTTGCCGAGAAAAATATCGAGCAGGTCGCCGTGACCGCGGAAGCCGAGGTCGAGGCATCCCGCGCCGCGTATCGCGTGCAGGGTTCCGTGACCGAGCTCGTCGAACATGCCCTGCCGGTGCTCGGTGCAGCTCATGGTCCGGTTGGGCAAACAGGGCTCGCAGCCGAGCAGCCCGAATGCGCCGACCGCGACAAGGCCGAGCGCGCCGAGCAGTTCGTCGTTCGAGTGGCGGCGGCGACCCCTCCGCAAGCCGAGCATCCTTGAGGGTCGCTCGCCGCGATCGAGAAGAGCGGGCGGATCCTCACGCCCCTGCGTAAAAGCGGGCTGTTGACGAACCGGTCATGAATGCGAATATAGTCAGGTGACCCGCGCCGACCTCGACTCCGAGCCTCTGCCGGAACGAGCCGCGCTCGCGCGCGCCCGACGTCTACTGAGGGAGTGGCTCGGAGAGCCGGCCCCCTCGTTCACCTCGAGTCCGCGCATCAAGGACGTCGAGGTCGACCTGCTGGTCCAATACGGCAAGCGGTGTCTGGTCGTCGAGTACAAGGGCTCCGGCAACGCCGCGCTCGTCGGAGCTGCGATCAAGGTGGTGCAGCGACACGCCGCCGCGGTCTCTCGATCCTCGATCCCGGTCGTCGCCGTCCCCTTCATGGGAGACGTGGGCAGGGCGCTCTGCGATGAGGCCGGCGTCTCCTGGTTCGATCTCTCCGGCAACGCTCGCATCGCCGCGCCCGGTCTTCGAATCTTCGTAGAGGGGAAGCCCAACCTCTTCGTCCGTCGGGGTCGGCCGTCCACGGCCTTCGCGCCGAAGAGCGCCCGCATCGCGCGCCACCTCCTCCTCGATCCGAAGCGAGCGTTCCGGCAGCAAGATCTCGCGCGTGAGACGGGCCTCGACGATGGCTTCACGAGCCGCATCGTCCAACGTCTCGTCGTCGATCGGCTGCTCGCTCGAGACGCGAACGGTGCGCTGCGCGTCAACGACGCCAACCTGCTGCTCGATGCGTGGTCGGAAACGTACGATTTCGCCAAGCACACCGTCTTGCGCGGACACGTGACGGCGCGTAGCGGCGACGAGCTGCTCCCCAAGCTCGGAGAAGCTTTCGCGCACGCCGGTCTCCGTCATGCTGCGACAGGGCTCGCCGCCGCCTGGCTGCACACGCAGTTCGCATCCTTTCGCCTCGCGAGCATCTTCGTCGCGCGCCCGCCCGACGACAGCGTGCTGCGCGAGATCGGCTATCGCGAGCAGGCCAAGGGCTCGAATGTGTGGCTCGTCGTGCCGAACGACGAGGGAGTGTTCGACGGGACGACCGACGTCGGCGGCGTCCCCTGCGTTCATCCCGTGCAGGCGTACCTCGATCTCGGCGCCCATCCGGAACGCGCCAAGGAAGCGGCGAACGAGCTGCGGACGAAGCTGCTCAGGTGGAAGACCTGATGTCGAAACCTCGCACCGCGAGCGGGTACGAAGCCTCGCAGGCAGCGCGCGTGCGGGCGACGTGCTTGTACGTGGCGACCAAGCTCGGGGATCTGGCCGACGACATCGTGGTCGTCGGCGGGCTGGTTCCGACCCTCCTCGTCGACCAGAGTCTCACCCGCGAGCGTCACGTCGGAACGGCCGATCTCGACATCGGGCTGTCCCTCGCGGTCTTCAACGACGAGCGCTACCAAGTCCTCACCGCGCGTCTTCGCCAGGCAGGCTTCGGACCCGATACCAACGAGCGCGGCCAGCCCACCCGGCAGCGCTGGCAAATGGATGGCCCGCCGAAGGTCACGGTGGACTTCCTGATTGGCGCCACCACGGCCGACGACCGGCCGGGGCGCCTGAAGAGCATCGAACCGGACTTCGCCGCGATCATCGCGCCCGGACTGCGCATCGCGTTTGTCGACCGCCAGCGCGTCGCTCTCGAGGGCCAGACCATCCGGGGTGAACGGGCCCAACGGAGCGTATGGGTCTGCGGGCCGTCTGCGTTCGTGGTGATGAAGGCGCTGGCTCTTCGCTCGAGGGGTGAGAACAAAGACGCGTACGACCCGTTGGCTACCTGCGTGAAGACTTCGCGACGACCGACGGTGTCGGTCCCGTTCGGACCTCCGAATTCCTCTTCGATGCACGCAACGAAAACGCCGAGGCCGACGCTTGGGCGATCGCGCAGGACCTGCTTGATCGTCTCACGCTTTGAACCGAGCACGTTGCGTGAATGACGATGTTCGGCCGTTCGTCTGCCGCTTCAGCGTTTCTCTCGATATGTTGAGCTGCAGTGACCCCTCCCGAGCATCTGGTCCGCGCCCTCCACGCCGATCTCGTCGGCCCCTATGCGTACGACGAGTCGGCGATCGCGGAGCAAGAGCTCCTCGAGCTCCCCCCTCGCGCCGCTATCTCACCGGTTTCCTCGTCCCATTCGACGGTGAGGGGGTAGGAAATCCAAGCGGCGAGAAGCTCCTGCTTGCTGACGCCGAGGTCGATGCAGAGGTGGTCGAGCAAGAGCGACCACTCCCGCGGGATGGGTGCCCGCAGGATGGTCGTCGAGGTCTTGTTGTTCGTGTCGGTCGTGTTGGACATCGACGACAAGGGCGACAAGAAGATCCTCAACGACCGTCACTTCGGGCGCCCCTTTGCGCAGGCGATGGCCTCCTCGATGAGCTTCTCCATCGCCTCGTCGAACACGACGCCGATGAGAGGCAGCATCTGCTCAAGGCCGTAGTGGAGGGGGTAGGAAATCCAAGCGTCCTCGGCGATCCCGGACGTCGAGTTTTCATAATCTTCGATCCGCGAAGCTCACGTCGCACGCTCTCGAGGAGCCTCGAAGTCGGGGCGCAAGCGGAGGCGCGTCTCTCGTGGCACTGTCCGAAATGCCAGTGCCTCGCGGCCGAGAAGTGGATCAGAGCGCGCGAGCTCCGGATCCTGCCCACCCGTCACTTCCACGTCGTCTTCACGCTGCCCGCGGAGCTCCGTGCGCTCGCCCGCTATCGGCCAGCGCTCGTCTTCGATCTGCTGTTCGCCGCGTCCGCAGCGACGATGCAGGAGATCGCGCGCGATCCTCGCCACCTCGGCGCGGAGCTCGGGATCACGTCGGTGCTCCACACCTGGACGCGGGAGCTGAGCTTCCATCCGCACGTCCACTGCATCGTCACCGGCGGTGGGCTCTCGCTCGATGGCACGCGATGGATCTCGGCGCGAAAGAGCTTCCTCTTCCACGTGAAGATCATGGGAGCGCTCCTTCGCGGCAAGATGCTCGACGGCCTCCGACGAGCGTACGCGCGCGGCGCGCTCCACGGCTTCGATGACTTCGACGACGCGAAGAAGGCCTTCGGCGGCGCCGAGCACGTCTTCCGGTATCTCGGTCGCTACACCCACCGCGTCGGCATCGCGAACAGCAGGCTCGTGTCGCTCGTCG
>JBKJQC010000260.1:0-8389 GCA_046593995.1 Polyangiales bacterium | reverse complement strand
AGCGCGAGCGCGTCGTGCACGAGGTCCTGCACCGACGTCGCCTGCTCCGACGAGATGGATGCGGTCTCGAAGCGCGCGAGCGTCACGAGATCGGCGAGCGTGCGCTCGAGCTGGTCGGTCGATCGGCGCAGGTTCGCGACGAAGTGGCGCGCGACCTTCGGATCGTCGAGCGCGTCGTCGTCGAGCACTTCGAGCGTGGCCCTGAGCGCCGCGACCGGGGTCTTGAGGTCGTGCCACGCGTCACGGAGGAAGGCAGCCGCGTACGGCTTCCCCTCGAGCTCGCGCCGCATGCTCACGAGGGCGCGCGCCAGCCTTCGCATCTCGTCGCCACCTCCGCGCGGGAGCCGCGTCGTGCGGTCTCCTTCCGCGATCTTCGTCGCCGCTTCGGTGAGCGCTTCGATCGGGCGCGCGAGGGTCCGACCGACGATCGCCGCCGCCACTCCGGCGACCGGCAAGAACAGCGACGCGAGCAGGAGCGCCTTCGGCATGACGTTCCACAGCCGGTGCTCGAACCCGAGCGTGCTCGCATCGACAGCGACGGCGTAGAGTCCCGTCGCGAGCGCGCCGCACAGCATCGCGCTCGCGAGCGCGACGAACAGCCGGAGCCGGAGCGAATTCACGACGCGCGCTCACGCAGTGTGAAGCCGACGCCGCGCACCGTCTCGACGAGATCTGCCGGCGCGCCGGCCTCGGCGAGCTTCTTCCGTAGCCCCTTGAAATGCGAGTCCACGGTGCGCTCGGCGAGCGCGTGGTCGATCCCCCATACGCGGGAGACCAATTGCTCGCGCGTGCGGACGCGGCCAGGTGCATCGGCGAGCACGGCGAGGAGATCGAACTCGATCTTCGTGAGCGCGAGCGGCTGTGCTCCATACAGGGCCGTTCGACGCTCGCGGTCGATCGAGAGACCGTGCAGTGCCTCTTCGACGGGACGATGCCGGCGCGCCACCGCTCGGACGCGCGCGACCAGCGCCCGCGGCGAGAACGGCTTGGTCACGAAGTCGTCGGCGCCGGCCTCGAGCGCGGCGACGCACTCCACATCCTCGTCGCGACTCGTGAGCACGATGGCCCGCGCCCCTCGCTTGCAGATCTCGGGAATGAGCGTGAAGCCGCTGCCGTCGGGGAGCCCGAGATCGAGGATCACGACGTCGGTCTCCGTCGCACCGACTCGCTGCCGCGCCTCTGCGCGCGTCACCGCGAGCTCCGCGTGCATCCCCTCGCGACGGAGCGCGTAGAGGACCGCGTCCGCGATCGGACCGTCGTCCTCCACGACCAGCACGCGAAGGACGTCCACGAGAGGAGAACGGCGAGCCGCGCCCAGACATTCCTCGAAGTCTCCTCACGCGCTCCCCGCGGCTTCCTCGACCGAGGCGTACCTGATGTCGAAGGGAGATCACATGACCACATCCACACGACAGGCCTCGTGGAGCGAGCAGCTGCTCGGCGGGCCCGTCACGTCCGGGTTTCGTAGAGAGGCACTCAGGCTCGCGGCGGCGGTCGGCCTCGCAGCTCTGTTCGGCGTCGCGCTCGGCTTGCGCGCAGGCGGCACCGCGATCGTCGGTCACGCGCTCGGCGTGTCGCTCGGGATCCTCGGGGTCTGCATCCTCGCCGTGCCTGCGCTCGCGATCATGCTCGCGCTCGCGAACGCTCCGATCGACATGCTCGGCCTCGCGCGTGCGACCTCTCGCGGAGCTGCCAACGCAGGCCTCCTGCTCGCGGGCCTCGCCCCCGGCGCGGCGCTCTTCGCGGTGACCGTCGAGGATGCGCTCACCGTCGCGATCGTCGGCGTAGGAGGGCTGACGCTCGCCGGCGCCCTCGCGATGCGCTCCTTCGTCAACGAGCTCGTCCCACAGCTCGATGCGGAGCACACCGATGGTCTGCTCTCGAAGGTGGCGCTCCCGACCTTCCTCCTGTTCGCCGCGATCCTCGGGGCGCGCATCTGGTGGGTGACCCTCCCGCTCGTGCGAGGTGGCACGTGATCGAGCTCACGCTCCTCAATCGCATCCTGCGCGCCCCGGGCGAGGTCGCGAGGCAGTGTCACGACGATCGCGACGTGAACGCGATCGCGCGGACGGCGCTCCTCACGCTGACGCTCGCAGCGACGGTGTTCGGCGCCGCGGTCGGTGCGTGGCGCGGCGGCTCGCAGATCGCATTCGCCGCCATGAAGATGCCGCTCGGGATCGTCGGGACGCTGGCGCTCGCGGCGCCGGCGTTCTACGCGCTCGCCGCGGTGTTCGGCCGCCCGTGGCCGCTCCGCTCGGTCTTCTCGTTGGTGCTGGCGGCCGGCGCGCGGTTCGGGCTCGTGCTGCTCGCGGTGACACCGCCGCTGTGGCTCACCATCAATTTCGGCGCGCCCTACGAGGTGGTCAAGCTCGCGGCGACGGTGTGCTACGCGCTCGCCGGCCTCGCGGGCCTCGAGGTCCTGGTGCGCGGCCTCGGCGAGGGTGAAGGGCGCAAGCGGACGGTCGGCCTCTTCGTCGGCATCTTCCTCCTCATCGGCGCGCAGAGCGCGTGGGTGCTGCGACCCTACCTCGGCACGCCCGGCAGCGAGGTCGTCCAGCTCTTCACGCGCGAGCGCGAGGGCGGGCTCGTCGTGCAGCTCTATCGAACCATCGAGCGTCTCGCGAGCGGCCACCCGTGAGCGTCCGCGACCTGCTCGCCCTCTACGCAGTGATCGGGCTCGCGTGCGCGATCGCGGTCTTCCGGCGCGCCGCCACGCGCGACGTCTCGACGGTGCTCTCGGCGCTGGTGACGGTGCCGCTGTGGCCGCTCTGGGCGCCGTTCGCGCTCGCTCCCCAACGCGCGGAGGGGCGGCCACGATCGGCGTCGCGACGCGTGCCGAACGGGCAGAGCGACGCGATCGTCGTGCGCGTCGAAAAGGCGCTCACCGATGCCGTCGAAGCCGTGGCCGACACGCCCTTGAGCGGCGTCTTCACGGAGGCGACCGCCGCGCGGATCGCCGCCGAGGTCGCGCGCATCGCAGTCCGCATCGAGGATCTCGGCGCGCTCGCCGAGCGGAACGGCTTCGATCGCGCGGAGTCGGCGCGGCGGCTCGCCGAGCTCGAGAGATCCGGCGCATCGGAGCGCGCGATCGCGACCGCGCGACTGCAGCACGAGAGCCTGGAGAAGCTCGCGCAGCTCGAGGCGGCGGACACCGCGGCGCTCGAAGAGCTCGCCGCGCTGGTCGAGGCGCTGCGCACCCAGCTCGTCCTCGCGCGCTATCAAGGCTCTCCGGCCGACGGCGCATCGGCCATGGTCTCGGAGGTCTGGGCGAGGCTCGAGGGGCTCGGCGCGGTCCTCGAGGAGACCGGCGGGTGAGCAGCCGAGCTGCGGCGCGGTCTTCTGCCGGGCGGAAAGCTCGTTCAGACGTGACCACCACGCCTGGATGTTCTCGTAGTCGTGCCACGGCAGGCCGGAGGCCTCGGCGAACTTCGCCGTCTTCGACGCGCGCGAGGTCGCGAACGGTCCGGTGGCGCGCGCGTGGTTCGATTAAACGATCCCCTTCGGCTTCCACGGCGCGCGGGCGCCGAGCTGAGCTCGGCCCTCCTCACCGCCGAACGCTTCTCCGACGCACCATCCAGGCGAGCACCATCACCGCGAACGGGACGCCGCGCGCATCGGTCGATCGCCGCGGCGTCGTGCAGCCGCCGCTGTCGGCCTCTCCTGCCGACGGTGGCGCGCTGACGTCGACGCACACTTGGAGCGCGCACAGCTTCCCCTCGACGCAGTCGTCGCTGGTCTTGCACGCCGTCGCGCACTTGCCATCGGTGGCGCACCGGTACGGCGCGCACGGCGTGACGCCGCCGCTCCGGTCGGTCGAGGAGTTGTCGCTGCCACACGTGGCTTCGGGGGTGGGTACGCACTTGCCCGCCGTGCATCGGTAGCTCGACGCGCAATCGGTGTCGGCCGCGCAGGACGATTTGCAGGCGGCCGCATCACACGCGTACGGGGTGCACTCGGTGCTCGCTCCGCGCTTGCACGTGCCACTGCCGTCGCAGCTGTCTCCGGTCTTTGCCACGCCGCCGACGCACGTGGCGCTGCTGCACGAGGTTCCCATCGGCGCGTAGGCGGTGCATTTGCTCGGGTCGCTGCCGTCGCAGATCCGCGCCTTGCACGTCTCCGTTCCGACGGCGCACGTCGCGCGGGTGCCGTGCGGCACGCCCGACGCCGGTGAGCAGCTCCCGAGCTTTCCCGGGACGTCGCACGCGGCACACTGCCCGTCGCATGCGCCGTTGCAGCAGACCCCGTCGACGCAGAACCCGCTGCCGCACTCCGACGCGGCAGCGCACGGGATGCCGTTGCTCTTGCTGCAGCGGCCCGCCCTTCCCGGCGCGTTGCAGGTGAGGCCGGTGCCGCAGCTCGCGACCCCGCAGCAGACGCCATCGGTGCAGGCGAGCGGCGCGCCGCACGACGACGCGTCGACGCAAGGATCGCCGAGCGTGGGCGCGGCGAGGCACGTCGACGACTTGCAGATGTGACCGGGCGCGCAATCCGCGATCGTGGTGCAGGTCGCGAGGCACGCGTTCGCGCCGCACGCGAAGGTCCCGCAGCTCTTGGGCACGTCGCTGCACTTCCCTTCGCCGTCGCACGTGCTGGCGCGCGTCTCGACGGAGCTTCCGGCGGCCGTCGTGCAGGCATTGGCGCTGCACGCGGGCTGTCCGGCGGGGAGGTAGTGGCACGACGTGGTGTCTGCGCCGTTGCACTGCTGTCCGCACGGAGTCCCCGCGCCGACGGTGCACGCCGGACGCGCGCCGTGGGGCACGCCGGTGACCGCGGAGCAGGTGCCCACGCGCGTCGGTACGTCGCACGCCGCGCAGTTGTCGGTGCACGCCGAATTGCAGCACGTGCCGTCCACGCAGAAGCCGCTCGCACACTCGCCGTTGCGCGCGCAGGACGCGCCGTTCAGCGCCGCGGGGATGCA
This sequence comes from Polyangiales bacterium, assembly GCA_046593995.1. Taxonomy (GTDB): domain Bacteria; phylum Myxococcota_A; class Polyangia; order Polyangiales; family JADJMO01; genus JALHOE01. The sequence goes on along the minus strand of JBKJQC010000260.1, from coordinate 3,471 downwards.
CGTTGCAGCGACGCAGACGTTCCCCGTCGTGCACTCGGCATCGGCCGCGCACGACGACTTGCACGCGCCGGCGGAGCAGCTCGTGTAGGCGCCGCAGGAGCGCACGCCGCGCGGGGCGCCGCTCGCGACCGCGGAGCACGTTCCGACGGTGGTCGCGACGTCGCACGCCTGACACGCGCCGGTGCAGGTGGCGTCGCAGCAGACACCGTCGACGCAGAAGAGCGATGCACAGTCGTACCCGGTCGTGCACGTCGCGCCGTTCTGGGACTGCGCGAAGGTGTCGGCGGTGAACGAGATCGGGCTGCCGGTGATCGCCTGCCCCCCCGCGAGGAGCACCACTCCCGACGTCAGCCGTCCGAACGCGAGCCGCGCGCGCAGCGCCGACGTGGTGCCCGCGGGAGTCCACGTGTCGGTCGCGGGATCGTAGATTTCTGCCTTGTTCGTCGGCCCGCCGGCCACGAAGACCTTCCCGGACGCGAGCAGTACGGTCGCGTGTTGCTCCCTCGGCGTCGCCGTCGGCGCGACCTCGTTCCACGTGTTGGCGGCAGGATCGTAGATCTCCGCCGACGACTGGATCAGCCCCGCGACGAAGCCACCGACCACCAGCACCTTGCCGTTCGTCAGCGTGACCGCGCCGGCAGCGCTCCGCGGAGTCTTCATCGAAGCCGCGGGGGTCCAGCTGTTGGTCCCCGGATCGTACAGTTCGACCGTCGACAGATCGAGCGCGGTCGAGTTGCTCCCGCCGATCGCGAGCACCTTGCCGTTGGCGAGCGTCGCCGTCGCCGGTCTCGCGCGACCCACGGCCATCACCGGCCCCGCGCTCCAGGTGTTCGTCGTGCCGTTGAAGAGGTCGCTGGTGGTGGCCGCGCCGGCGCCGCCGAAGGCGATGGCCCGATTGCTCGCGAGCGCGGCGAGACCGCACTGGGTGCGCGAGGTGGAGGTGGGCGTCGCCGTGAACGCATTCGCGCCCGGATCGTAGAGGTCCGAGATCATGTTCGCGCCGACGACCAACGTCTTGCCACCCGTGAGCGTCACGGCGCCGGCCCAGAAGTGGCCCGAGGTGAGCACGGGTCCCGTCGACCAGCTTCCTGCGTCGAATCGGTCGGTGGCCTTGGTGTCGACGGGATTCCCCATCGAGTCGTAGCCCGCGCCGCCGACGACCAGCGCCTTGCCGAGAGCGAGCGGGATCACCGTACCGTTGGTGTGCTGCTGGGACATCACCGCCGTCGTGGTCCACAGTGCCGCCTTCGCCGACGACGTGCCTGCGTCGACGGCGCCGTCGAACCTCGTGGCGCGATCGCTACACCCGAGCAACGCAGCGCACACCACGAACGCGATCGAGCGGCGCATCATCGTCCGCTCCCCTTGCGAGCAGTCAGCCGCAGAGCGAGGCCAGCGAGCAGCGCGCACGCGACGACCAGAGGTGGCGCGGAAGGTTCTCTCGGCGCGCTCGGTGCGATGACGCACCCACCGCTGTCCGCCGCCGCCGGCGTATCGGCGATGCAGCTGCCAGACGCGCATAGGTTGCCCGGTGCGCACTCGTCGCTGCTCGCGCACGTCGTCTGGCACGTCTTCGCGAGGCCGCCGCAGCGGAACGGCGCACAGGGGGCAGCGGTGCCGTCCGCCGCGATCGACGTGAGGCCATCGCCCGAGCACGTCGCGCCGCTCACCACCGGGGTGCAGGTCCCCTCGGTGCAGGCGAAGCCCGGAGCGCAGTGCTCGGCGAAATCACAGGCGACGCGACATGCAGCGGTCCCCGCGCAGGCGTACGGTGCGCACGACTTGGTGGAACCCTCGACGCACGCGCCGGCGCCGTCGCACGCGGAGGGCGACGTGAGGTTCCCCGTCGCGCAGCCGCCTGGCTTGCACTCGGTCGCGGCGGCCGCGAACGCGACGCACGTTGCGCGGTCCTTGCCATCGCAGTGCTTGGCCTTGCAAGGCTCGGCGCCGCCGTCGGTGCACGTCGTGCGCGCTGCATGCGGCGCTCCTACGATCGGTGCGCAGATCCCGAGCTTCCCCGCGCCGTCGCAGGCCTCGCACTGCCCGTCGCAGGCGCCGTCGCAGCAGAGGCCATCGACGCAGAACCCCGTCCCGCACTCGTTCGCCGCCTTGCACGGCGCGCCCTGCACCTTGGCGCAGGTGCCCTTCTTCGCGGGCGTCGCGCACGAGCTCCCCACACCACAGCTCGCGACGCCGCAACAGACGGCGTCGGTACAGAGGAGTCCGGTGCGACATTGCGACGTCGAGGTGCACGCCTCGCCGAGCCCCGGCAGCGGCGCACACGCTCCCGCCTTGCAGACGAATCCCGAGGCGCAGTCAGCGTCGAGCGCGCAGGTGGTGCGGCACGATGTCGCCCCGCAAGCGTAGCTGCCACACAATCTCGGGATGTCGTTGCACGCGCCCATCCCGTCGCAGGTGCTCGCGTGCGTCTCGGTGCCGGTGCCCCCGGAGGTGACGCACCCATTGCTGCTGCAGGCAGGCGCGCCGCTCGCAACGAAGTGACAGACGCTCGCGACGATGCCGTCGCAGCGCGCGCCGCAGGGCGTACCGGCTCCGCCACCGCCGCACCCGCCGCGCGCCGCTCGAGGTGCGCCGGAGATCACCGTGCACTGGCCGATCTTCCCGGCGACGTCGCAGGCTTCGCACAGCCGACCGCAGGCTGCATCGCAGCAGACGCCGTCGGCGCAGCTCCCCGACGCACATTCATTGCTCGCGCTGCAGGTCGACGCGCCCGTCTTCTTCGCCACGCACTGGGTTCCCATGCAGTAGCTCGAGGGCAAACAGTCGGCGTCGGCGGTGCACGTCGTCGCGCACACACCTGCGCTGCACTTCAGATAGGTGCCGCACGTTCGCGCGCCATGCGGAGATCCCGACGGAACTGGGCTGCAGGTACCGAGCTGGGTCGGCACGTCGCACGCCTGACAGGCACCCCCGCACGCGGCGTCGCAGCACACGCCGTCGACGCAGTGACCGGCTCTGCACTCGTACCCGACGGCGCACGCGGCCCCCGCGGCGAGCTGGATGAAGAGCTCGGCGCTCGACGTGGGGCCCGAGCCGAAGTTCGCAGGCGAGCTCCATCCCCCCGCGATCAGGACGTCGCCGCTCGCGAGGACGGTCGCGGTGGCGAAGTAGCGCGGCGCGCTCATCGAGCCCGCGGTGGTCCACGTGTTGGTCGTGGGATCGTACAGATCGGCCGCCGAAGAGGCTCCGCCGTTGCCGCCGACGAAGAGGACCTTGCCGGTCGCGAGGAGCACCGCGGAGCCCTGCGATCCATGGCCGGTGGGCGTCGCAGCGATCGCAGACCATGCATTCGTGGGAGCGTCGTAGGCCACGTTCTCGGGCGTCGTCGCCGAACGCGTGCCGCCGAAGAGCAACACCTTGCCGTTCGCGAGCGAGATCGACGAAGGCTCGTAGCGCGTGCTGGTCATCGAGGCGGCGGCCGCCCACGTGTTCGCGGTCGGGTCGTAGATC
>JBKJQC010000046.1:0-6438 GCA_046593995.1 Polyangiales bacterium | reverse complement strand
CGGCGGGTTCGGCGTCGGGGTCCGCGTCACAGATAGCGCCGCCGGCCGCCCCCGCGTCTGCGTCGGCGGCCCCGACCGAGCCCCCCGCGGCGCCGGAGCCGGTGCCGTGTCCGGTGTGCGAGCCAGACCAGGCCGGCAAGCTCGGGGTCCGCTACGAGCTCGAGGCGATCCGCATCCGCGGCAACGCGCGCACGCGCGCCCGCACGATCCTGCGCTACGTCCCGTTCCGCGCAGGCGACGAGATCGACGTCGACGATCCGCGCCTCGAGCTCACGCGCTACCGGCTCCTCGGCACCGGGTTCTTCAGCGACGTCCAGATCTCGCTCTCGAAGGGGCCGCGGCACGGCGTCGTCTACCTGAACATCGACGTCGTCGAGCGGAACACGATCGTCGTGAACGACGTGTGGCTCGGGCTCTCGGCCGACGCCACGCCCGGCGGCGTCTCTCGTCCCCTGACCGCGTACGGCGGGCTCGATGTCGCCGAGACGAACTTCTACGGCACCGGGATCTCGCTCGGCGGCGCGATCGCGGTGGCCGATCGTCAGAGCGCGTATCGCCTCCGGTTCACCGATCCGTCGTTCCTCGGGAGCAAGTGGATCGTCTCCGCGTCGCTCCTCTTCAACGAGGCGCGCGACTTCTTCGGCACGCGCGACGTCCTCTACGATCCGCCGGCGCCCGATCCGACGAGCCCCTTCGATCCGCAGCTCGAGAAGACCGACTACGCCGTCATGCAGTACCGTCGCCGCGGCGGCGAGCTCGGCGTCGGCTACGACCTCTCGACGAGCACGCGGGTTCGCGGCTTCTATCACTTCGAGGTCATCGACGCGGCGCTCCCGCTCGCCGCGTCCCACCGCCGCGGCCTCGACATCGAGCCGATCCAGTTCCACCTCCTCGGCGGCCGCTCGGTCCTCTCCTATCTCAGCGTCGTCCTCGACGACGACACACGCGACGATCCGATCCTCCCGACGCGCGGCCATCACCTGCAGGTCGGCACCGACGTCGGACTGAGCGCGCTCGCGAGCGATTATTCGTTCCTCCGCGCGCAGATCCGCGCGTCGCAGTGGTGGACGCTCGGGTGGGGCGGGAGCGGCGGCCACGTCTTCCGCATCGACGCGTTCGGCGGCGCGGTGGTCGGCGACGCGCCGCTCTTCATGCGCTTCTACGTCGGCGATCTCTCGGACTTCCTCCCCGATCGCGTCCTCGACCTCAACTTCGATCGACGACCGCCGCCGAACTTCCTGCGCACGAGCGTCGTCGAGATGCGCTACGAGGAGTTCGCGGGGCGCCTGATGGGCGAGTACCGGATCGCGCTCCACCGCGGTCACCGCAGCGTCTACGGCGTCGATCTCTTCGCCTCGGCGGGCTTCTTCACGCTGTTGTCACGCCGCGACGCGGTGAGCCCGGCCCGCGGCTACAGCGGCTTCGCGCGCGCGCCGGTCGACCTCACGTTCAACATGGGCGTCCGCGTGAGCACGAAGGCAGGAGGCTTCGTCCTCGCGATCGCCAACGCCATCGGCTTCTTCCCGATCCGCTACGAGGGCGGGCCGTGACGAGCCGCGCGCTCGCCGGTGTCGCGGCCCTCGTGGTGACGATCGCGGTCGCGACCGCGGCCGACGCGCAGCTCCAGGTCCGCCCGGCGAAGTTCGCGTGGGACAAGGCGGGCATGCTGCGGGCGACGTTCGAGTACCGCGATGCGTTCGACGACCCCAAGGTGAAGAAGCGACTGTACAACGGCCTCCCGGTGGACATCGTGATGCGCGGCTACGTGTACCCCAACGGCGGCGGCGATCCCGTCGCGCTCACCGCGCACAGCTGCCGCGTCGCGCACGACGTGTGGAACGAGATCTACAGCGTCGTCGTGAACGGCGTGAAGAAGCCCCCGGTCGTGAACATGAAAGGCGTCTACCGCCTCTGCACGGACATGGTCGACCTCCCGATCGCGGAGAAGGCGATCCTGAAGAACCCGCAGAACTTCTTCCTCGCCGTGAAGGTCGAGGTGAACCCGGTGAGCGCCGCGGTGCTCAAGGAGATCCAGCGCTGGGTCACGCGCCCTCTCGGGGTGAGCGGCGGCATCAGCGCGGGCGACGCGCTCTTCGCCTCGTTCGTCGGCGTCTTCATGAAGAAGCAGGTCGCGAGCGCGGACAACGTCATCGAGTTCAAGACTGCCTCGTTTCCGCCCTGATCCCGCCTTGATCCTGCCCTGCTCGTCGAATGTTCCAACTCCTCGGCCGCTTCGCGCCGCCTCCCGGCGCGGCTTCCTCGGAGGTCCGTCGCACCGGCGTCCGCAACGCGTTCCTCGGCCTCGTGCTCTTCGTGTTCGGCGTATTGCTGACGCTGTCGCTCGATCGACTCGCGCGCGGCGCGCTCCTCGATCCCACGCATCCGCATCCGTCGAAGCTGCGTTTCATCGCCGGTCTCCCGACGGTGCTCGGGTTCATCGCGATGGTCGCCGGCGGCTACCGCGCAGCCACCGGGATCCACCCCGGGCGCGACGGCATGTCCGCGTGGTCGCGCGCCCTCCGCATCGGGTTCGCGGCGCTGCTCTCGGCGGTGCTGCTCGCCGCGATCGTGGCCGCGCTGATCGGGCTCGCTACTGCAGCCGCCAACCGCCCGTGAAATCGCAGATCACGGTGAACGAACCCTTCGACAGCACGTCGGGGACCGGCGGCAAGTTGCTTGCACCGCGGAGACGCGTCACCACGTTCTGATCGAACTCGGGGAAGCCGCTCGGTCGCGTGACGATCACGTCGACGACCGAGCCGTTCTTGGCGATGACGAGCTGCACGATCACCGTGCCGTTGCGCAGCTCCATCTCCTGCTCCTTCGGGAACGTGCCGTTCACGAGTGGGCCGAGCCGCCTCCGCAGATCGAGGAACCACTGCGTCTTCCGGTAGTCCGTGGGAGCGTTCGCGGGGCCGCTCCCGGTCCCTGCCGCGAGCGCCGACGCGCCGCTGCCGCTCTTCGCGCCGCTCCCTGGCGTGCCGCCGCCACCGCTGCCACCGCTCCCCGTGCCGACGTCGTTCCCACCCGCGGTCGATGTCGAGACGAGCGACTTCATCGCGTAGGAGACGGCCTGATCGGCGTCGACGGTGTCCTGCGGCGTGCCATTTTGGTCGGCCGTGACGTTCGGCTTTCCCTTCGCGACGTGCGGCCGAGCCTTCGCGACGGAGGCCCCGACCTCCTGCGGGACACCGACGCTCGTGAGGCCGTATGCCGCGCCTTTCGCGGGGCTGGTTTGCGTGGAGCCGAGCTCTGTCGAGCCGAGCTGCGACGCGCCGGGCGCGGTCGCGGCGCCGTCGCCGGCTCTGCTCTCGTCCCCGCCGCCGAGCGTCGCGCCGCCGAGCGCGATCCCCTTCGCGCCGGCGACGCCGAGCGATGCGTTGCTCTTCGCCGCGGGATGACGCGCGTAGCGGAAGCCCTTCCCCGAAGCGACGAACGTGAGCTCCATCGGCTCGAGCGCCATGCGGAGATCGATCGTTGAGGCGCGCTTCTTCGCCGTCTTCAGGCGATTGTCCTGCTCGACGTCGATCGCGTCCTGCACCTCGTCGACCGTGGTCCGATCGTCGATGTGCGGCGCGAGGTTCCTGGCCTTCGCCGCGACCGTCGGATCGCCGCCGGCGCCAGGGTGAAGGGTGTCGACGTGCGCGACGACGTCCCCGGACGCGTGGGTCTGCTCCGGTGGCGGGACGACGGTCGTCACGGGCTTCGCGACGAGATCGGGCGCACCGGTCGCGCGCGGGAGCTCGACGACGATCTCGACGTCGGGATCGACGGCTGGATACGGCGAGACCACGTGCGCGGGGGCCGGCGACACGGTGAAGCCGCGGGCGACCGCGACGAGGGCGACGACGCCGTGGAGCGCGAGCGACAGGATCGCCGCGACCCTCCCCGTGGTGAAGATCGGGCTCGAGACGCCCGCGGGCGCCTCGTCTTGTTCTACCCAGCTCTTCGTCACCTCGTGTTCGACGCTCCTACCCCTCGTGGCATTCGTTTCCGTTTGGAAACCGCCTCAGAATTCGACGACTGCGCTCGCCCAGGTGAACCCGGCGCCGAACGCGGCCATCAACACCGTCGTGCCGTCCTTGATCAGACCCGACTTCCACGACTCGGAGATCCCGATCGGGATCGTCGCGGCCGTCGTGTTGCCGTAGCGCTCGATGTTGTGGACCGTGCGCTCCTCGGGGATCCCGAGCTTCTGCGCGACCATCTGGTTGATGCGCATGTTCGCCTGATGGGGCACGAAGAGACCGACGTCCTGCGGCGTCTTCCCGACCTTCGCGAGTGCTTCGAGCGCGACCTCGGGCATCTTCTCCACCGCCCATCTGAACACCGCCTTGCCGTTCATCTTGGGGTAGTGCCGCCCTTCCTGCATCATCTCGACCGTGAGCCGCGGGTCGTACATCGACCCCGGCGCCTCGAGCCACAGCTCCTTTGCGCCGCTCCCGTCCGCGTGGAGCTGGATGGTGGTGATGCCCTTCGCGTCGTCACTCCCCGGGGGGGACTTCTGCACGACCACCGCGCCGGCGCCGTCGCCGAAGAGGACCGCCACGTCACGGCCGCGCTCGGTGAACTCGACGCCGGTCGAGTGCACCTCGGCGCCGACGACGAGCACGTTCTCGTAGACGCCGGCGCGGATCCACGCGTCGGCGATCGACAGTGAGTAGAGGAAGCCCGAACATTGATTGCGCACATCGAGCGCGCAGATCTGACGACAGCCGAGCTTGTGCTGGAGGAAGCAGGCCGAGCCCGGGAAGTTCACGTCGGGCGAGAGCGTCGCGAAGACGATTGCGTCGACGTCACCGGGGCCGATGCCCGCCTGCGCCATCGCGTCCTTCGCGGCGGGCAGCGCGAGATCGCTCGCGCCGATGCCGGAGTGCTCGATGAAGCGGCGCTCTCTGATCCCGGTACGCTGCACGATCCACTCGTCGGTGGTCGTCATCAGCTTCGCGAGGTCGTCGTTCGTGACGATCCGCGTGGGGAGATAGTGTCCGGCTCCGGTGATGCGTGCGCGCATGGCGTCACGTAATAGCGAGAATGAGCCGTGTGGCTACGCGGAGCTCGCGCCGCAACGCGTCAGCGCAGGAAACAGCGATCGGGAATGCCGCGGTGGGCGCGAACGAGCTCGGTGGCCGCAATCAGTCGCTTGGTGCTCGGATCACGGTATCCGCTCGCGTTCGGGAGGATGTCGCCGTCCGGCGGGGCGGGGGGCAGATGCTCGGGCAAGGCAGCCGACCGGAGGTAACGCACGATGCGCGCCATGAGCAGCTCGCGGACCCACTTGCCGACGAGCGACGCGAGACCGACGAGCGGATCCGACGCGTCGGCGTCCTGAAGAAACGTGAAGCGGCCGAGCCCCGGAAAGCGATACGCGCTCGTGCCGTTCCCCTCCGCCTCGGTCGCCCACATGCGATGCGAGAGCGGCCCGAAGTAGTCACCGTAGAAGTCCATGCCGCCGACCTTGCCGCAGACCGCGTCGAGCAGCGGCGGCTCGCCCGCGAGCTTTCCTGCGAAGACAGCGTTCGCGCGGCCGTCGTCGTGGAGCTGCAGCGAGAGGCGCTCCATCTCGTGGAGATCCACGATGAACCGATGACGTCCCTCCTTGGCCGCAGAGTTGAGGCGGCTCGCGCAGACGATCGCCGAGCGCACCGAGAGGATCCGCATCGGCGTGCGGCGCACGAACCGGCCGCCGATCTTCTCTCCCGACCAGCCGCGTACGAGCTCGGTGCACCGCCGCACGAGCGCGTCGTCGGCGGTGAATGGCTCGCTCTCGCGCGGCCAGCACAGCGACGACGGCGCGTGATCGTTCGCCGACTCGGCCACGGACACAGTCGTGCCGCTCGGACAGAGCGCCCGTAGGGTCGCGTCGTCGTCGAGCGAGAGCCGCGCGAGCACCTCGGAGGACGTGGTCGGGACGGGGCCGATCGCAGAGAGCAGCGCGCGCGCCCACGCCTCCCCGAGCGACGCGTCCCCGTGCGAGACCAGGGCCTTCGAGTCGCCGACCAGGGCGCCGAGGTCGCGCGGGCGCTCGCCCTCGATGGCAAAAGCGACCCCGGTGACGACGAGCGGCCCGAGGACCGGGCCGAGCCCGTTCTCGTCGACGCCCACGTGCACGCATGGACCTGCCAGGGGGGGCAGCCGCGCGCCTCGACGGAGCCGGGGCGCCGGCTCCGCGACGTCCGCACGCGCGCCCCGGCCGTGCCGAGAGATTTCGCGAGAAGAATCGCGGCCCGAGGCGCGCCGATCGGTGGGGGTGGACATCGAACGTACCGACCTTACCGTTGACGGCTCCCGAATCCATCCGGGAAACGAAAGCGTTGCCGCAGCTCACGTCCCGTCCGTCCGACGGGATCGCGTTTTTTTGCCACTCTTTGTGACGCGACCGACGCTGCCATTGAATCGGCTTGCCAGACGGGCCCATTCGACGGCAGCCTACCCGTC
>JBKJQC010001228.1:0-4409 GCA_046593995.1 Polyangiales bacterium | reverse complement strand
CGGCAAGACCTCGGAGCGAAGCGCGCGGCAGCACTTCACGGACCTCCGTGCCTCCGTGCCTCCGTGTTCAATCGATCGAGCACGGCCGGGTCGCGCTCCCTGATGTAGGCCTCACGTATCGAGGACGACGCCGCTCTTGAGCGCCTTCGCGACCAAGCCGCGGAGCTCGCCGTAGGTCTCGTCGGCGACGGCGGCGAGGGACTCTGCGCCGAACAGGTGACGGGGCGCGGCCCGCAAGGTCGGGGTCGCGGTCGCATGGATCGCCGCGCGGGTGAGCGCATCGCGGACCTCGTGCGCGAGCGCGGTGCTGGCCGCCATCGCGTCGTTCGGGATCGGACCGAACGTGGCGAGCACTCGAATCGGGCGTGCGTTCGAGCCGTCCGGATCCGTCCAACCGCCGCGCACGATTTTCCCGTCGGCCTGGATGGTCGCGAACGTCGCGCCGACGTCGGCGCTCCCTTCGACGACGGCGCGCACGACCTCGGCGTGACTCTGCGCGAACGTCTCCTGCGCGAAGGCGACCGCCGGATCGACGCCGTGCGCGGCGAGGAGCAGACGCGGGAACACGTACCCGGCGGCCGAGCTGCGATCGACCCACACCGCGCGGGCGCCGCGGATGTCCTCGACGCGCTCCACCTTCGAGTTCGCGTGCACGAAGAGACACGCGTGGTACGAGGCGGTGCCGCCGCGCACGCACTGGGCGATCGGAATCACGCGCCCCGACAGCTCGAGCCGCGCGAGGATCACGGGCGGGAACCACCCGAAGCTCGCGCGCCCTTCGAGGATCGCGCGCTCGAGGGCTCCGTACGACGCGACGCGCATCGGCGCGACGTCGAGGCCGACTGCGTCGCCGAGCACGCGGCAGACCTCCACCAGCGCTTGTCGCGTCCGGTCCCCCTCGACGGAGGGCGCGAAGCCGAAGACCAAGCGCGTGGTGTCGGGAAGCGGGGGGTTCGATCCGGGGCGGTCCTCGCTCGTCACGGCGGCCCTTCCTCGCGCGTAGTATCGGCACGCGACCGCCTGGTCTCCAAGCGATATCGACATCGCCGGGATCGATCCTCCGTCCGCCGGCCTGGAGTCCCCGACCGGGGCCGTGCGGCGCGTCCGACGGCGTGGAGATGGGATGGGCGCGAAAAGCACTTTCGGCAGAGGCCGTTCGCGCGGAGAATCAGGCACGATGCACCTCCGCACGCCTTCGCGGTCGACCACGTCGCGCCGCGCGCTCTCGCCGATCTTCCTCACCGCCGTCTCCCTTGCGGTTCCCGTCGTGCTCGCGATCTCGCTCTCGAGCGGGTGCGGCGGCGACACTCCGAAGCCGGTGACCCCGCCGCCGAGCGGCTCCGGCGACGCCGAAACGACGGTCGCACCGCTGGTGCCGCCGGTGACGGCGCCGAAAGACGGGGGTGGCGCGCACGACGCCGGAGGGTGGCCGACGGTCGCGGTCGTCACCGACGCCGCACCGGATGGTCCCGCCCCCGCATGCTGGAAGGGCTTCGCGCCGACCGGCAATCCCGATACGGACGTGCACGATCTCGCGAAGCGCTGCGCGGAGGGCATGACCGTCGTCGGCACCGTCTTCAAGCACACCTTCAAGACCGGTGAGGTGAAGACCATCCCGATCCCCGTTCCCCCGGGCTGCTACCGCGTGATCGCGGTCGGCGGCAACGGCGTGAAGAACGTCGACCTCGCGCTCAAGGACGGCGCGGGCAAGGTCGTCGCGGCGGACATGACGCCGAACGACGTCTTCCCGATGATCCATCCGAACAAAGAGTTCTGCACGGAGTCGTTCCAGCTCCTCAACTTCAACATCATCGTCGACAAGGGCGCCGGAGAGGTGGCAGGCGGCGTGTGGAAGCGTTGACCCGTCGCGTTGAACTGCGCGCGTCGCGCGCTCGTGCGGCGGCCACGTTCGTCCTCGGTCTCTCGGCCACGTTCTCCGGCGAGCTCTTCGTCGCGAGACCTGCGAACGCGCAGAGCGCCGATCTGCGTCCGCCGCGGATCATGCCGCCGGGCCGCTCGCTCGCTGGCACCGACGACACCGATGCGCTCGCGCTCAATCCCGCGCAGCTCGCGTTCATGCCGTCGTGGGAGCTCCGCTACACGCACGTCGAAACGCCGGGGACGAGCGGCACCAAGCTCGCGCCTGGACGTGGCGACGCCGTCGGCTTCGGGCTCCCGCTCTTCTTCGGGTTCTCGACGGGGGTGCGCTTCGAGTCGATCCGTCCGCCGTCCGGCTTCCAGGGGTTCGGCCCCGGCTTCGGCGGCGTGCAGACGTTCGGCTGGGCCATCGCCTACAAGGTCTCGGACGCGCTCTCCTACGCGATCGACATCCGGCGCTGGCGCCCCGACGGCGAAGGTCTCTCCGGCGCGACGACGTTCGGCGTCTCGACCGCGATGCGCATGTCGCGCTACCTCGGCATCGCGATCGCCGCGCGCGATCTGACCGGTGCGCGCGGTGACGTCCTCGCCCCCGGCGTCGGCATCGATCGCTCGTTCGACTTCGGCATCGCGCTGCGGCCGCTCGCGACCCGCGCTCTCGAGCTCGGACTCGAAGTGTCCTTGTGGCCGAGCGCGCCCAAGGGCGATCTCTGGTCGCCGCGCGCCGTGCTCGGCGTCGACGTCCCGTGGATCGGTCGCGCGACGACCTCGTTCCACATGGTCGATCCCATCCCGCTCGCCAGCACGTCGAGCGCGGGGAACAGCGTCGCCGGCAACAGCTGGACGATGACGGCCGGCCTCGAGATCGGGTTCCACAAGGCCCGGCTCGGCGGCGGCGCGATCTTCGGCCCCGGCCTCGGCGCCGACGGCAACCCTGGGTGGTACGCGAGCGCAGCGATCTCCGGCTTCAAGCAGCCCGGCGTCCCCGAGACGTCGCGCGGCGTGCTGATCCGCATGGAGGACACGCCCGGCGCGCGCGGCCACGTCCACCTCCTGCGCAAGCTCGCGAAGCTCGGTCGTGACGAGACGGTGAAGGGCATCGCCTTCATCCTCAAGACCGAGCCGGCTTCGTCCACCGCGCACGCCGAGGAGCTCGCCGACGCGATCGCCGCGCTCCGGGCGAAGGGCATCCGCGTCATCTGTCACTTCGAGGACGCCGGCGGCAAGGCGCTCCTCGCGTGCTCCGGCGCGGACAAGATCCTCGTGCACCCCGCCGGAGGCCTGCGCTTCGCGGGCCTCCGCACGCAGACGATGTACTACGGCGCGGCCCTGCGGAAGATCGGCATCGAGCCCGACTTCCTCCGCATCAAGGAGCACAAGTCGGCGCCGGAGTCGTTCGTGCGCGAGGGCCCGACGCCCCAAGCGGCTGCGAACCAGAAAGAGTTCCTCGCGAACGTCGAGTCGGTCTACCTCACGCGCATCTCGGCAGGGCGCAGGCTCCCGCGCGAGGTGGTGAAGGCGAACATCGCCAAGGGTCCGTTCGTCGCGGACGAGGCCGTCGCCGCCGGGTTCATCGACGCGAAGGCGTTCGACGACGAGATCAAGAAGCACCTGATCCAGGAGATCGGGAAGGTCGTCCGCATCGACGAGGACGAGGGGGAGACCCCGGCGCCGAAGTCGTTCGGGAAGGCTCCGCGCATCGCGGTCGTCTACATCGACGGCGACATCGTCGACGGTCGGAGCCAGAAGATCCCGCTCCTCGGCACCAAGATGGTCGGCTCGTACACGATCCAGGAGGCGCTCGAGCAGGCGCGGAAGGATCCGTCGATCATGGGCGTCGTCCTCCGCATCGAGAGCCCTGGCGGCTCGTCGCTCGCGTCCGACGTGATGTGGCGCGAGGCCGAGCTCCTCTCGAAGGTGAAGCCCGTCGTCGTCAGCATGGGGAGCGTCGCCGCCTCCGGTGGCTACTACGCGGCGTCGTTCGGCGCGCCGATCTACGCGAACGCGGCGACGGTCACCGGCAGCATCGGCATCTTCTACGGGAAGGCCGACGTCTCGCCGCTGCTCACCAAGCTCGGCGTCCACGTGACGACCCACAAGACCGCGCCGCACGCCGACTCCGAGTCGCTCTTCCGTCCCTTCACCGACGAGGAGCGCATCGAGCTCTCCAAGAAGGTGTCGCAGTTCTACGCCGTGTTCCTCGATCGTGTCGCGCGCGGGCGCGGCTGGACGATCGAGAAGGTCGACTCCGTCGGTCGTGGCAAGGTGTGGCTCGGCGCACAGGCCAAGGAGGTCGGGCTCGTCGACGTGATCGGCGGCTTCGAAGCGGCGGTCGACGCGGTCCGTTTGAAGTGCGGCCTCCCGCCGGACGCGCCGCTCGCCGAGCTCCCGTCGGAGAAGGGCGGGCTGCTCGACTTGGTACTCGACATGCTCGGCGCCGAGGCCCCCGTGCCGAACGTCACCGCGTTGCCGAAGGCGCTCGCGCCGTACGCCGACGCGATCGCGCCTTTTGCGATCTACGCGCCCGATCA